>NZ_JBFUIB010000265.1:0-5118 GCF_056402095.1 Peribacillus sp. P4_C12 | reverse complement strand
TGAAGTTGACTCGGAAGATACCCCGTTCTCATCAAACACCTTGCACTAATAAAGTTGCATATTCACCTTTATTATTTTTCTAAATTGCCCGATAGTTAGAAAAGGCTGCCTTAAAAACAGCTCCGAATCTTCCGCTAACACGCACGTTACTCTAACAAGAAATTATATAGTTCATCATTCTATTTTTCCCCAAAACCAGATATTCTTTAGTTTTATATGTTGATATATCGTTTTCATTAGCGAACTTAATTAAATCTATTAAGACTTTATCTGGGGAAAAACCAAAAATTCGAATGTTTAGCCCCTTGTTCACTTGTATAATAACACCTTTGGTTGCCCAACCGACACGTTTAAATTTCATCTGGACAATTTGTTTAGGATAAACTACTTTTTTATAAATAGGCATTGTCAAAAATAATATTTGATACGATAAACGATTCTTGTCTATTCTAAATTTAAATTGAATAAAGATTGCTACAAGAATAAAAATAAATAATAGAAATTGAAAATAAAATATTAATCCTATAGAGAAATTATACGTAATAATTGGCGGCAGAACTATTGTTGCCAGTAACAATCCCAAATGCACTCTTTGAGTTCTTGCAATATAGGTCATTCTTATCCCCTTCTTCCATTTTTATTTTACCGCAATAATCCAATTTCTTCTTAAAGTTTTCTACCCCATTTGTTGCATAAAAAAAGGTTGCCTCAGCAACCTCTCTAATGGAAGTAAAACAACCCTTAACTTAACAAGCCTTGATAAATGAGTTTAGTTAAGATTTATTTTTAAAGAATACCACGAAGAACAGAATTTAATCGTGGTTTTACTACATCAATTTTGAAATAAACATTGTTGCAATGCCAAAGTAGATAAGTAACGATAGTATATCATTTAGTGTTGTAATTAATGGACCAGAGGCCACTGCTGGATCGATGTTGAATTTATATAATATTAGAGGAATAATGGTCCCAGCTAAAGTCCCAATAATTAGGGTCATAACTAATGAACTTCCAACCACTAACCCTAGAACAGGATTTCCTTGCCAAACAAAAGCTATAATGGAAATTAATATTCCACAGGTAATGCCTATTATCAATCCAACTTTAAGTTCTCGGATAATAAGTCTAAAAACAACTCCTTTATCCGTATCAGTAGTAATTAGACCTCTTACAACAACCGCTAATGATTGAGTACCTGTATTTCCAGTCATCCCTGCTATCATCGGCATAAAGAAGGCAAGTGCAACAACTTTAGACAATGTTTCTTCAAAACCACTAATAATAGTTCCAGACACTAATCCGATAAATAAAAGTAAAATAAGCCAAGGAAGTCGGCGATACGCAGCCACGTGTGCCTTTGTGTCAAAATCAATAGCTTTACCAGATGCCGAAAGTTTTTCAATATCTTCGTTTGCTTCCTTAATGACAACGTCAATAATATCATCAACGGTTACAATTCCTAATAACTCATTATTATTATCTACAACAGGAATTGATAAAAAATCATAACGCTCAATAACATGCGCTACCTCTTCTTGGTCTTCATAAGCGAATACGGAGATAACTCTGCTGTACATAATATCTTGAATTTTTTCATTCTCATCATTTATTATTAAATCTCGATATGAGACTACACCTACTAATTTTTTATCTTTATCAATTACATACAGATAGTTAATTGTTCCCGAGAACTCCGCAAATATTTTAAGTTTTTCAACTGATTCACGAACCGTATAATGTTGAGGGATCCACACAAAACGGTTTGTCATTATTCGTCCTGCCGTTTCAGGGGGATAATTCATGATATTTTGAACGATTTTAGATTCTTCTTGTTTCATACCTGAAAGAAGTTCTTCAATTTTATCCGGAGATAGGTTCTCTAACAATGAAGCTAAATCATCGTTATCCATTAGATCCATTACTTGACCTGATTTTTCAATTCCTAATTTAGTAAGAATTTTTAATTGATGTACTTTTTCAAGTTCCTGTATTAGTTCCGCGATTTGTTCTGGAGTAAGAAACAATAAGAAACGTGTATGATGTTTTTCTGGAAGCCCCTCAAAAATTCGAGCAATATCATAAGGTTGGAGTTCTTCTAATATTGCTTGAAATTCTTTCTTTTTTCCTTCTTTTAATGCTTTTATGATTTGAAGAGTTATTTGGTCTTCAGTCATGTCTTTTATCATCTTCGCCACTCCTTTTTTGAGGAGCAAAAAATAGTTCCCCTTAACGATATATCAAAAGTAAGAAAAATATTTTATAATTCCCCTTCCTTAATCTTTGTATTTATTTGATATTTATTTGATATTTATTATGCTTAGAGTATAAGGTTGTGAATAGTTATCCACTATCCTCACCTCCAAGAAAAAAATAAAAACACCTCCATTAAAAATGGAGGTGTTCACACGGTACATTTACGTACATTTCTGAATGACAAATACACATACGTACATTGTCTGAATGACAAATACATAGCAGAAATCCTGTTCCTCCATTCGTAGAGCTTTAGCACTGTGTGGCATAGGACAACGCCAGCTACATTAAAAACCACCTTATGTCGATGGTTTCTGTTGACCCATTGGCGTCTTTCGACATTTTTGGGCAGTAGCATATCTCCTACACAGGAGCCTCACCTAACGAGGATATTTAGTTTACCAATCCACTCTAAAAGAGTTTCTTTTAGAAGTCAATGTTTTTTTATTAATAAAATTAGATATTGACGCTAGTTAATGATAATAAAAAAACCGCTAATTAGCGGTTTTTTTGGTTAACTTATCAACTTCCTGTTAGATTCCAGCCATATAGTCAACAAAGACCTTCAATTCTTTGGGCCGGACAAACACTATTTCTCCTTTTTTTAATTCAAGATTATTATATTGTTCTTTAGTAAGTTCGATTTCAAGCGGTTCATTTATATCCTGACGAATCACTTCAATTCGGACAATAGGTCCAATTGTATGAATATGGTCAATAACAGATGCAATCGAATCCGTTTCTAATGATTCTCTTTCTATGATAAAGTTATGAGCTCTTACATAACCCGTACTCTCTCCATCCTCACTGTCTGGAACATGTATTTCCACATTTCCTGTTGCCAATTTCCCTTGATGAACCTTGCCCTTGAAAAGATTGACACTGCCGAGAAAATCGTAAACAAATGGATTTTTGGGTTGATCATATACTTCTTCCGGAGTTCCAATCTGTTCAATTTTCCCTTCATTCATGATTACAACTCGATCAGCAACATCCATCGCTTCTTCCTGATCATGTGTCACAAAGACACTCGTAACATTGAATTCATCATGAAGTCTTCTTAGCCAACGCCTAAGTTCCTTACGCACTTTAGCATCCAGTGCCCCGAATGGTTCATCAAGCAAAAGAATATTCGGCTCTACAGCAAGAGCCCTTGCCAATGCCACACGCTGACGCTGGCCACCTGATAATTGAGAAGGATAACGGTCCTTATATCCTTCCAACTTAACTAGCTGAAGCAATTCTGTAACTTTTTGTTCAATCGCTGTTTTACTAGGTCTTATTTTTCTTGGACGAACCTTTAAACCGTAGGCAACATTATCAAAAATGGTCATGTTGCGAAAAAGAGCATAATGCTGAAAGACAAAACCCACATTCCGATCTTTCACATGTTTATTGGTGTAATTCTCTTCATTAAATAAGATATTTCCGTTCTCTGCCTGTTCAAGTCCAGCAATGATACGTAGTAATGATGTTTTTCCCGAACCAGAGGGGCCAAGTAGCGCTACAAGCTCCCCGCTTTTTATTTCCAGATTGATATTTTGGAGGGCTTGATAAGACCCATAATATTTTGTAACATTTTCGATGATGATACTCATTACTTTCCCTCCTAACTTACTTTTGATGATTTAAAGTCTGTTTTCCATTCTATGAAAATTTTAATAACCAACGTTATGATTGCAAAAATGGACATCAGTGATGCCACGGCAAAGGCCGCTGAAAATTGATATTCATTGTATAAGATTTCAATATGAAGTGGCATCGTGTTCGTCATCCCGCGTATATGGCCTGATACGACCGATACGGCCCCAAATTCTCCGATTGTCCTCGCATTACATAAAATGACTCCATATAAAAGACCCCATTTAATATTAGGAAGCGTTACATACCAAAACGTCTTGAATCCTCCTGCTCCTAGTGTGAGCGATGCCTCTTCTTCAGACGTTCCCTGGCTTTGCATGAGCGGAATTAATTCACGTGCAATGAATGGGAAGGTAATGAAAATAGAGGCGATGACAATCCCTGGAATCGAAAAGATCACTTTAATATCATAGTTTTGCAACAATGGACCAAGGGCCCCATGTAAGCCAAATAAAAGTACAAAAATCAATCCAGCAATGACTGGTGAAACCGAAAAGGGTAGATCAATCAAAGTTATTAAAAAGTTTTTTCCTTTAAATTCATATTTTGTAATCGTCCATGCCGCCACTACCCCAAATATAGCATTAAGGGGTAACGTGATTAGGACAACGATTAATGTTAATTTAATGGCAGACATAGAATCAGGATGGGCTATGGCCGCAAAATAAGCATCAGCCCCCTTTTCAAAGGCTTTTACAAAGATTGCGATTAATGGAACAACTAAAAATAAAGTAAGAAATAGCAACACAATGGAAATAAGAATCCACTGTATAGATTTAGGCTCTTTCGTTGCGTTTCTCGTTAAAATGACTGGTTTGTTCGTCTCTGCAGCCACTGAATTGTGATTTGCCAACATGTCCCCTCCTATTTCCCGGTATATCTTTTGCTAGTCCACCATTGTAAGATATTGATGGTAAACAAAATTAGAAATGTAATAATAAGCATGACGGTGGCCACAGCGGTTGCACCCTGATAATCATACTGTTCGAGTTTTGTCATGATGATAAGCGGTGAAATCTCTGTTTTAAAAGGCATATTTCCTGCAATGAACACAACGGATCCATACTCTCCAAGCGCCCTCGCAAAAGAAAGTGCAAAACCCGTCAAAATCGCTGGTATCAATTCAGGAAAGATGATTTTAATAAACGTCTGCATTCGATTCGCCCCTAGCGAAGCAGATGCTTCTTCCATTCCTTTTTCTATATTTTCAAGCACCGGTTGGAC
>NZ_JBFUIB010000264.1:0-5216 GCF_056402095.1 Peribacillus sp. P4_C12 | reverse complement strand
TGGCCTAACAGAGTGGGCTCGTAGAGCCCCAATATCTTAACCTTGGACCAAAATTCAAAAGGAATTTCAAAAGGGGTTCGGAATTTTATAATTCCGAACCCCTTTTGTCTACAAACTGACGCTGACTATAGTCAGCGTTTTTACATTATTGAAAACAAACGGTATTAATACTTATTGCTGTTTACTTATTTAAATTATTACTCATCTTTATTATCTGGGTCAGTTGCATCTTTAGGGTCTTCAATCGGATCTTCTKTATTAGTGCCCCCATCATTTTCATCGATATTATCTGGGTCAGTTGCATCTTTAGGRTCTTCAACTGGTTCCTCTGTATTAGGAGGAGCTGGATTGTTATCCTTATTTGTAGTATTACAACCCATTAACATCATGGCAGAAAGAAAAACAACTGATAATAGTTTTAACCACTTTTGATTCATTTTTATCGTCCTCTCTATTGGCTTTTTACTTTCAATATTACTTTTTCCTTTCTAATTTTTTTTATTCAAACACTGTATCAAATTATCTTCAATCACAGATAGGCTGATGAGGTTGTAAAAAACAGAAGAAACTCGTCAAAAAGGTAGTCGTGAGAATAATTATTTAGTGTAAATGGAATTTTTATTAATACTATGGCGATACTTCAACTAAGGCTCTTTTCCAATACATCTACATGTAATTTTTGTTATAAAGTGAAACTAAGTTTGATAAGAAATTCATGAAAAACATGGATAAATCAACTTTTCATCAAAATCAAAACGTTTGAGTAAACTTCATTTTTTAAAAAACTATAAAAATTCATTAAAAGCTAACCCTTATTCAAAACTTCAAAAGAACATAGGTAGGATATGAGGTAATTTTAGGTACAAAAAAAGGCTATACCTTATAGGTATAAGCCCTCTCTTGAAAATTGTACTTGAAGCGAAAACAAAATGAAGTTTAGCCGAATTTTTTTGATTTATTGATGGGTATCAAGACGTTGAAATCAAGATTCCAACGAAATATATTCAGCACCCTGTTCTTTTGCCCAATTATGTATATAACTGAGCAGCCTATATCCAAGGCCACTAGGGCGATGATTTACATCAGTAACCAAATCTTGTACAAACACATAGCGTTCATTATACAAATCTTCATGCCAGCTAATACCTGCTAAAGYTACGATGCTTGTATCATGATATAAAGCAAATAACTGTTGACCCTCCTTACGCATATCATTTAATAATTCTAGATATTCCTCTAAAGTCAAATCAGTATGTAACTGATTTATTATCGGATAAGCCTGTAAGAATTGATGTTCTACAGTTAACTCTACAATATTTTCCACTGGTATTTTCATATTAATTTCTCCTATCTTTTTTAATTTTTATTGCTTCGCCTTCCATAAATAGATACGGATTGATTTTCTGACATATAAACCTGTCCAAAATTTTTGTTAGTTAAAAATGCTTCTACTTCAGTGGAATCTTTATCAATCTAGAGATTCATCACCCACTTAACCTACACTCGCTCACGAATTGGTTCGGTTTGAAGATGGGGTCTTCTCGCTAGATCTGATAAAAAAAGAAGCGGAACACAGTTAAGGTTCCTGCTTCTTTCTGTTAATTTCACAGGTGAAATTTTTATTAGATGATCGCTTCTTAGATCTTATGCTAATCTGTGCTCAATTCTTTAAGACTAATCGCTTGATTCCGTTGCATTCCTAATTTTCTTCCAATAAAATATTATGAATGATTTTGGGTTGATTTTTCTAGTTCTTCTTCTTTTATCTTTAAGGCTACTAAACTAGCAAAGTCATGAATGATAGTCGCTGCCAATAGTGATGTGATTTGTGTTGGATCATAAGGGGGGAGGACTTCCACTAGGTCGAATCCAATAAAGTTAAATCCCTGCAGAGAACGAATCATCTCTAGGGTTTCAAAGCTGTTTAGACCGCCGACCTCTAGGGTGCCTGTACCAGGGGCACAGGATGGATCCACAAAATCTATATCAAAACTCAAGAAACATGGTGTATCCCCAATGGTCTTCTTGACTTCCTTCAAAACATCCTTGATGCCTCTTTCCTTCAGTTCAGGCGTAGTTATCACGTTGTATCCTAGATCCGTGCTGGAATCTATATCTCCTGGATGATTGAGCGTCCCTCTAATTCCAATTTGGAAAACTTTATCCGTTTGGAGCAAACCTTCCTCATATGCACGGATAAAAGGGGAACCATGCCAATATTTCTCTTCATAATAGGTATCCCAGGTATCAGTATGTGAATCAAAATGGAGCATTGCAACAGGTCCATGTACTTTTGCGGCAGCTCGCAGGTTTGCCAATGTTACTGAATGATCCCCGCCAATACCTATTGGAATGATTCCTTCTTTCATTAAGTCTGTCATTGCACTTTCAATTAGCTCATAGCTTCGGTGTATATTATGGGGAATCACTGAAATATCCCCAATATCAATGGCATTACAATCGTCAAATGGGTACACCTTGTGTATCGGATGGTAAGGAAACAAGGTCATAGATGCCTGGCGGATTGCCTGTGGGGCAAACCGTGCTCCTACCCTGAATGAAGCAGCTGTATCAAAAGGTATACCTAATACTGCCAATTTGGCATTTTCTCTTGAGGCAGGTAAGCGCATAAATGATCCGGTCGTACAAAACTCTGGTTTTACGTCAGGAGATAACGGATATTTCATTTTTGTATTCCTCCATTTTCTTATTTCTTTCATTGTAGAGAAACAATGCAATTATCATGCCAAGTCCCTATTAAGTGATATCTATATGTTCTAACTAGATATTATTTGCAGGAGTTATGAAGGAGCGCATAATCTATGAAAAATTGAATCGCTTATCGGAAGGCGATGTACTACTTCATTCTTGTGAATAAAATTCATTACGCTGTCTAATATTGCATAATTTAAAAGCTTATTATTACGAAATTCATGTATTTAAGTGAACAGTAAACATTTGGCACAGAATTTGCATTTAGATATTTTTGGAAATTTGAAAAATGGGGAGGTCTTTAAATCTATTAAAGATGTGTTAATCCTAATAAATGAAAGCGATTACAAGGAGGAATGATAGGTGGAAAATGGTGCTAAACTGAAAAGAACTCTAAAATTATGGCAAATTGTTATGATGGGGTTAGCTTATATGACGCCTATGGTCGTATTTGATACATTTGGTATTGTATCTGGAATTACGGGGGGGCACGTCCCAACAGCGTATATCGTTGCATTGGTGGGTATGCTTTTTACAGCCGCAAGCTATGGGAAACTTGTAAAAGTTTTCCCGACAGCTGGTTCTGCCTATACTTATACGCAAAAGGCAATTAACCGACATTTAGGATTCCTGGTAGGTTGGTCTTCGTTGTTAGATTATCTATTTTTGCCTATGGTAAATGCATTGTTGACCAAAATCTATCTCACAGCATTATTTCCAGAAGTTCCAACATGGATATGGGTAGTATTGTTTGTAGGGATTGTCACCATTCTCAATCTCCGGAGTGTTAACGTACTTGCTAACTTTAATACCCTTTTTGTTTTAATTCAGATTGTCATCATGGTGGTGTTCATTATTCTTGTTGTCAAAGGCTTGCATAATGGAGAAGGTACAAGCGAAGTATTTACAATTCAGCCTTTCATAAATGGAGGAATGGACAATACGGCAATAATAACTGGAGCAACCATTCTTTGTTTTTCCTTTTTGGGGTTTGATGCAGTAACAACACTTTCAGAAGAAACACCAGATCCGAAAAAAACGATTCCGAAAGCGATCTTTTTAACAGCCCTTTGGGGTGGAATTATTTTCATCACCTCTTCATTCTTTATTCAGCTCTTTTTCCCGGACATGTCCCGTTTTAAGGAACCAGATGCTGCTTTACCGGAAATCGCCCTTTATGTAGGTGGGAAGCTGTTCCAATCCATTTTTCTTTGTGCAACTTTCGTCAACACGCTAGCATCAGGACTAGCTTCACATGCCAGTGTCTCACGTCTTTTATATGTTATGGGCCGGGATAAAGTGTTTCCGGAAAAATGGTTTGGATTTATCCACCCTAAGTGGAAAACACCAGCTATTAATGTTGTCATAGTTGGAGTCATTTCATTGTCGGCTTTGTTTTTTGATTTAGTGACTGCCGCATCACTGATTAACTTTGGTGCATTAATGGCATTTACTTTTGTAAATCTGTCAGTGATCAGCCATTTTGTCTTCAGAGAGAAGAAGCATCGAACTATAAAGGGATGTTTCAATTACTTAATTATGCCTTTAATCGGAGCTATATCAATTGCTATACTCTGGATCAATCTAGAGACTAGCTCACTAATAATGGGGTTAGGCTGGTTTATAATTGGTTTTTGTTATCTAATATTTATCACGAAGGCATTTCGAACAGCTCCACCTCAATATCAAGTTGAAGAAATTCAGTTATAGAGTTTGAAAGGAAAAACGCATTTTAAAAAGGATGCGTTTTTTTCTATTTGTTTATTTCATCATCATATTTTAACATTATGCAAATTTGAATTGCTTATGAATGTATACATATGGTCTGGATGAATGAAGTGTGAAACCATGTAGGAAAGTGGCGATATACTGCCAACCAGCAACATTGGTAAAGCTGGCACGGAAATTGCTTTATACATTTATAAGAATAAAAAATGAGGTGCTAAAATGGCAGTTAAAACTGAGGGGATTAAAAAACGCGAAAAGGATAATTCTCTGCAAGAATTCCAGGATATCTTAAAAGAAGCAATTGATGTTTTGGACTACCCAGATCAGGTTTTTGATTTTTTAAAAACACCAATGCGCTTTTTAGAAGTCTGTATTCCAATCCAAATGGATAACGGTGAGACAAGGATGTTTCAAGGATATCGGGCTCAACATAATGATGCAACCGGTCCAACGAAAGGAGGGATTCGGTTTCATCCGGATGTCACTCCTGAAGAAGTTAAGGCTTTGGCGGGTTGGATGAGTTTGAAATGCGGAATAACAGATCTTCCATATGGAGGAGCAAAGGGTGGCATTGTCTGTGATCCCAGACAGATGAGTTTGTCTGAGCTAGAACGATTAAGCAGAGGGTATGTCAGGGCAGTCAGTCAAATAGTTGGGCCGACCAAGGACATTCCTGCACCGGATATGTATACAAATTCTCAAATAATGGCCTGGATGCTAGATGAATATGATCATATCAGGGAGTTTGATTCACCCGGCTTTATTACGGGTAAGCC
>NZ_JBFUIB010000263.1:0-5244 GCF_056402095.1 Peribacillus sp. P4_C12 | reverse complement strand
CCAACATGTTTTAACAGAGTTTATGAGGGAGGGAGATTTTGAAAAACATTTAAATCGTATGAGGAAAGTTTACCGCCGTAAATTAGAAAAAGTGATTGATTTGATTAAACCCTATCATCAACAAATATCAATCATTGGTGAACGATCAGGACTGCATATTGTTCTCACCGTGAAAAATGGGATGGATGAACAAACACTAATTCAAAAAGCGGCTGATGACGACATTAAAATATACGGACTTTCCACTTATTCCATTGAGAAAATAGATGAACATCCTCCTAAAATTATATTAGGCTTTGCAGGGATACCTGAAGCAGAATTGGAAAAAGCTATTCATCTTTTATTGAACTCCTGGGGGTTTTAATAAGAAAAAGGAAGTTCACAATTGTAAACTTCCTTTTTCTTTTTTAACTTTTAGTTAAATATTCTTCCATCATGACCTTTGGTACCATGCTGCCACCTGTAGCCCAAATAATATGTGTGGACTGTTTCATTTTTTCTTGAAGTTTTTGATCCTTGAGATATTGTTTTCCCTCTTCGCTACTGAACAATTGAACTGGTCCATATACTCCTGCGAGGGCAGATGGCTCTAAATAATATCCTTCTGTCTCAGCCAGTTCTCGAAGCAAGTCAAATAATCTTTTATCCTGTATTGTATAGCTGCCGCTTAGAATTGATGTCATCATACTAGAAACTAATTCAGATGACCTTCCGACCGCTAGTCCATCTGCTTCCGTTTTGTTATCAATTCCAAAATCCTGTACCGAGACTTTGTCATGAAGTTCCGTTGCCAATCCAAGCAACATACATGGCGAATGTGTTGGCTCTGCAAAAAAGCAATGGACATCGTTTTCGAAGGCCAATTTTAGCCCATATGTTATACCGCCGGGGCCACCACCTACTCCGCATGGTAAGTAAACAAATAAAGGATGATCTTCGTCAACCGAGATCGACATTCCTTTTAATTGATTTTTCAGACGTGTTGCAGCTGTCGCATAGCCTAGCAACAAATCTTTTGAATTTTCATCATCAATAAAATGGCAATTTGGGTCAAGAGATGCTTCTTTTCGCCCTTCTTCGACGGCTTTACTGTAATCGTCTTCATATTCCTTTACAATGACACCAAGGTTTCTTAGTTTATCTTTTTTCCACTGCTTGGCATCTGCCGACATATGTACAGTAACCTTAAATCCAAGGCGGCACTAATTATCCCAATGCTCAGTCCTAGATTTCCAGTCGAACCAACCGCAATGGAATAATGTGAAAATAACTCTTTGAATTTATCACTTGCAAGTATCTCATAATTATCTGATTGCTGGTTTAAAATGTAAGATTCACTTTTAATCCTCTTCGCACACTATTAATAAACCAAACTTCCTCAGCATTATGAAGATCAGCCTTTGTTATTAATTTTTCTTTTATTTCTTTCTTCCTTAATAGCTCCTGACGGAAAGTCCCTGCAAGCAATCCTGATTCTACTGGAGGGGTGAACAGATCTCCATTTATCTTTACTACTACATTTCCGTTCGTGAACTCTGTAATATAACCTTGTTCATTCCAAAGTAAAACGTCATAGAACTCAGGGTGCCTAGTTTGAAATTTTTCATAAACTTCCCGGTTAGTCGTCTTATGATAGAGAAATGGATTTTCAGTTGATATTGGACTTTCGGCTATGATAGCTGAAATTTCTGCTTCCATTGTCTTGATTATTTGTCCTGAAACTTCAAAATCTCCATTTTCAAAAAGCAGAACCCGTACTTTTTGCATCGAATCATAATGTGAATCTGCATATTTTTGGAGCTTATTTCTAAGTTCTGTTTCAGAAAACTGATAGTCAAAGTATCCAGCTGACTGCATCATTCTATCAATATGCTCATCCAATAAAAAATACTGGCCATCTTCAAGCTTAATCGATTCTAACAGCTGATAGGTAGGTCTTTCCTCTGACAATAATTTAGCCTTTAAAAAGGCTTCATCATACTCCTCAAGTAAGACAGAATCCCAGGTTATTCCCCCTCCTACCCCATATTCAGCTTTTCCTGTTTCCTTTTCGATAACAACCGTCCGAATAGGTACATTGAAAACTGCTTCACATTCCGGGGTAATAAAGCCGATTGCACCGCAATACACTTCACGTGGAGAATTCTCAAGTTCAGTGATAATTTCCATCGTTTTGATTTTCGGTGCTCCTGTTATCGATCCACAGGGAAAAAGCGCCTTGAATATATCAATAATCGTTGTTTTTGGTTTCGTTTTAGCTGTGATGGTTGATGTCATTTGCCACACAGTCGGGTACTTTTCAATTTCCTTAAGTTTCGGTACCTGAACGCTCCCTTGTTCAGCAATCATTCCTAGGTCATTCCTGAGCAAATCAACAATCATTAAATTCTCAGCCTGATTTTTTTCAGAACATGCTAACCAGTCCGCATTTGCCTGATCCGTTTTCACGGTAATCCCACGCTTGACTGTCCCTTTCATTGGACGAGTAATTAGCTGACCATCCTCCCAACGGAAAAATAACTCGGGAGAAGCCGACAGAATTCGATGTGTCCCGATATTCAAATAAGCACTATAGTTCGATCGTTGTGCTCTCTTTAGCCGATCATAGAAAGCAAAGTCATCCCCCTCGAACATGGATTGCAATCGCATCGTATAATTCACTTGATAGGTATTGCCTTTCTCGATTTCAGCTTTTATCGTTTGAAACCCAGAATGATATGTATGGGAATCCGTTTCTGATTCCCAATCATTTAATTGAAATGAACCAGTTATTTTTCCCGGGAACTCCTCCGGTTTATCAAAGATACCGAACCACAATAACGGCATTTTTGCTCCTTCTTTTACTTTAAAAGACTTTTCAAAAGCAGGCGCGGCTTCATAAGATACATAGCCTGCTGCATAAAATCCCTGCTCGATTGCTGCCTGGACCTTTTGGAATTGAGGGAGGACATCCTGTATAGAATGGGCGATAAAAACTTCTTTCGGTTCCGTAAAATATAACGGTTTTTTAACATCTTGTTTATCTGTGAAGTGAAATAATAGTGATAAAGGTTCTTCCTGTTTCATGCTTCTCTCCTTACTATATTTATAAGATTCTAAGTAATTAGATATGGTATGTAATTGAAAATGAGCTTGCAGACACATAATCTGCAAGCTCATTCACATTTACACTTATTTCATTCCAGTAACTTCTGCAATGATTTCATAGGAACGAAGGCGTGCGTTATGATCATAAATGGCAGAGTTAATAATCATTTCATCCGCCTGAGTTTCATCTAAAAAGGTCTGTAATTGTTCTTCAACTTCTTTCGGGTTTCCGACAATAGAAGCGTTCAGTTGTTTCATGACAATGGCTTTTTCATATTCTGTCCAAATACCTTCCATCGTATCAACTGGCGGAGCCATTTGTCCAGGTGTATTTCGAATCAAGTTTAAAAATTGCTGCTGATAAGAGGTAGCAATTCTTTGTGCTTCTTCAGTAGTATCCGCTGCAAATACATTGACACCGACCATCACATACGGCTTATCTAAAACGTCGGATGGCTGAAAATTATTACGATAACGTGCTAAAGCCGGTTGAGTATTTTCAGGTGAAAAATGGCTTGCAAATGAAAATGGTAATCCCAGCTGTGCTGATAGAGCCGCACTGAAGCCACTTGAACCAAGCAGCCAAATCGGGATATCTTGCCCTTCACCAGGAATAGCACGGACTCGATTATGTTTTGAATCAGCATCTAAATAGCTGCGGAGTTGCGCTAACTGCTCAGGAAAATCTTGGCCATTATTACGGACATCGCCACGGAGAGCCATTGCAGTATATTGGTCACTTCCTGGAGCACGACCTAGTCCTAAATCTATTCTACCAGGATACATAGCTTCTAACGTTCCAAATTGTTCTGCGATGACGAGTGGTGCATGATTTGGAAGCATTATGCCCCCAGAACCCACACGTATTTTTTCTGTCCTTCCAGCAACATAACCGATTAACACAGAGGTTGCAGAGCTAGCGATTCCAGGCATGCTATGGTGTTCTGCTACCCAGAAACGGTTATAATTCCATTTCTCCACATGCTGAGCTAAATCTACTGTATTTTTAAAGGCTGCTGATACTGTACCACCCTCGACAATAGAAGCTAGGTCCAGTACGGAAAAAGAAATGTCTCTAAGTTTTTTTGCAGGCTGATCAGCATTCATATCTTCAACTTCTTTCAATTATGATTAATTGGACGCAAAGTCATCATATAGAAAATGCAGATAAATTGCACACAAAATGCTCTACCTGATTAATTGAGCAGAAGTTCCTTAGCAATCAAACGATACGACTTCAGACGGTCCTCCAACTTATGAGTTATAGTAATAAGCATGATTTCATCTGCTTGATATTTCTCCTGTAACTCCAAGAGCTGGTGCTTTACTTTTGAAGGTGTGCCCATAATCATTTTTTCATCCATCTTTCCCTTCAGTTCTTTTTCTTTTGCATTCCATGCATACTCCCTCGCCTCTTCTATACTTGGGACCATTTTTCTTTCCCCAAAGCCACTTTGGATTTTCCAGAGTGTATTGCTTAGAGCTATCTCTTTCGCTTGTTCCTCGGTTTCGGCACAAAGGGCCGAAACCGTTAATATTGTTTTAGGCGCTTTCAGGATCCCTTTTGCTTGAAAATGTTCACGATAATACTGAAGACTCTTACTCCCATCATTGTCGCTCATGAATTCACCGAATGCATAAGAAACCCCATTTTCCGCCGCGAGTTTTGCACTTTTTTCACTTGTTCCAAGTACCCATGGTACAGGTGGAATTTTTGGGATTGGTGCAGCAGAAGTATTTTCAAAAAGGTGATCTTTTGGAAATTTCTCTCGAAGAAAATACAATAGTTCCTTTACGAGGTCAGGCATTTTGTATACATTTTGCAGATAATTATCGGATAATGCCATAGTCGCTTCTGCCGATCCTCCTGGARCACGTCCTATGCCGATATCAATTCGGCCCGGAAAAAGTGTTGCAAGCATATTATAGGTCTCTGCAACGCGATATGGCTTGTAATGCGGAAGCAACACAGCCCCTGCTCCAATTCGAATGTTTTTTGTTTGCGCACCAATATAGCTTATCAACACCTCCGGAGCTGAACAGGCTAATCCTGGTAAATCATGATGTTCCGTAAACCAAACCCTGCAATAGCCAAGTCTATCTCCCTCTTGTGCGAGTAAAAGTGAATCGTTCAATGCCTGCTGCGCGGTTTGACCG
>NZ_JBFUIB010000262.1:0-5246 GCF_056402095.1 Peribacillus sp. P4_C12 | reverse complement strand
GTTTTAGTAGTGTACCCGATTGTGTCATAAAAATACCAACGGGTATGTTTAAGTGATTCTCTATTCAACTAAATCACCGCCTTCGACACCTCTAAGGTGAAGAACTATTAAATGATAGGAGGTTTTACAATGCTAGATAATTTACAAGAAAAAAGTTCAGGCGTTGTACGTACTGTTCTTGGACTAGTGCCTGCTCAAGAACTAGGTGTTGTGCTCATTCATGAATCACTTCTTTCTGTGATGCCTGGTGCGGAGTATGCACCAGAGATTGATATGGATAGAAGTAAGATATTTGAGGAATTAAAGCATGAGCTTACTGAATTTCGTAGACTTGGTGGAAAAACAATTGTAGATCGTAGCGGTATGTTCCACGGTCGTGACGTAAAGCTTTATGAAACTCTTTCTAGAACAACAGGTATACATATCGTAGCGTCAACAGGTTTAGGACCTGAGCCGATGTTAAGTGGATACTTTGTTACACCACAAAAGAATCCGCCTACACCATGGTCAGCAGAACAATTTGCTGATTTGTTCGCCAAAGAGGTGACAGAAGGAATCGTTGTACCACGTATTGAACGTTCAAGTTCAGCAGGATTAGTGACGTCAATCGCAAGTCAAAGTGGTATTACAGAAAAAGAAATTAATCTTTTCCGTGGATCTGCACAAGCAGCTCTCGCAACAGGAGTACCTGTATCGGTTCAATACGGCGCGGATGCTGTAAATGATCTAGAAATTTTATTAGGTGAAGGCATTGCACCAAACCGTGTCATCATCGGAGGGCTTGACCGTCTAGATGCTGTCCGCCGCAAAGAAGCATTCGCTGTTGCGCGTCATGGTGCTATGGTGGCATTAGACCATGTTGGTTGGGCTACAAACGAAGGCTACGTGAACGATGAAGAACGTGCAAAGTTAATTTTAGCGTTATTTAAAGAAGGTTTTGGTGATTGTGTCCTAATTTCAACAAATGCAATTGGCGTTGCAAAAGGTCATGATGCAAAAGAGCTTGGTTTCGATTACTTACTAACAAAATTTGTTCCAACCCTACGTAGAGTAGGTGTAACTGATGAACAAATTCGCATTTTATTAGAAGAAAACCCACAACGTGTATTTACTGTTGATGCTTCAGCAGCTACAGAAAAAGAATCTGTTTTGGTAACAGAGCAAAACTAAACGTGAGGAGTGAATAAAGGATGGGTAAGGTAAATACGGTTTTAGGGCCAATCGCGACGGAAGACTTAGGGATTACGGCAATGCACGAGCATGTTGGGTTCGGTCTACCTGGATGTGACCTAGATACACAATGGTGGAAAAAACCTGAAGAA
This sequence comes from Peribacillus sp. P4_C12, assembly GCF_056402095.1. NCBI lineage: Bacteria > Bacillati > Bacillota > Bacilli > Caryophanales > Bacillaceae > Peribacillus > Peribacillus sp. P4_C12. The sequence continues at coordinate 3,924 of NZ_JBFUIB010000262.1, read as the reverse complement.
GCGTTTGATGTTACAGTACAAAAGTTACGTCGCTTCCGTGAATACGGCGGTAAAACATTCGTAGACTGTACAGGGATTGGAAACGGACGCGATGTCGAATATTTCCAAGTGCTTTCACGAAAAACAGGGGTCAATATTATTGCTGTTACAGGCTTTGTAGCAGGTGACTCAGCTCTACCATATTTCCGTAACAAACCAGTCGAATATCTTACGGATTTATTCATCCATGAAATTACAGTTGGTATTGACGGTACGAGCGCAAAAGCTGGCGCTATTAAAGTAGGGGTAAGTCGCGGTGGTAAACTAAGCGAACTTGATAAACGCATTTACCGTGCAGCTGCACGTGCAGCATTACAAACGGGTGTCCCAATTATTACACATTTATGCGTAGATGCTGAATCTGCAATTGCAATCTTCGATGAAGAAGGCTTACCACTTGATCGCGTACTTATGGGGCATGCTGATGATGGCGGATATCTCGATGAAGACCGTGATACGATGATTGCAGAATTAGGTGGATGGGTAGGCTTCGATACAATTGGCTATGACAGTGAGATGGAAGGTTCACCATATTGGTCACGTCCTCGTCAAGATCGTGTTGAGCATTTCCTTCGTTTCCTTGATAAAGGTTTTGTTGACCGTGCACTTATTTCAGCTGATGCCAACTGCTGTGCTCTTGGCTGGCCAGGATTAAAAGGACATTCAGTAAACTACCTGTTTGAAGAATTCTTACCAGATCTTCGTAAAGCGGGTGTTGGTGAAGAAGTATTTGAACAACTTTTAGTAAACAATCCTGCGAAAATCCTAACTATGCAAAAACCTCGTTCCTTCGTGAAAACGGTAGTGTTAACACAAAAGGCCTAAGAAGGGCAGTTTCTGCTTCTGATTCTAGAAGCCTACACTCCACTTTCATTACTCGCTTTGATCTGTGAAAAGTGACGAGATATGATTTCGGAAAATAGTTGAACAACATAGCGGGAGGATAACGAATATGAGTATTAAAGGATTGGCCTATATTGCAGGGGCGTTCGAGCACCCACTGCGTAAGGCACCGAATAAATCCGTTGCTGCTTTACATGCAGAATGTGCGAAAGGTGCATTAGAAGATGCTGGACTAGCATTTGCAGATGTAGACGGATATTTTTGTGCAGATGACGCTCCGGGTGGTGTGCTGTCTATGGTCGATTATTTAGGTCTCAATGTACGCCATGTAGATGGTACAGACACTGGCGGTTCATCGTACATTGCCCATGTTTCCCATGCTGCACATGCAATCGCAGCTGGCAAATGTAATGTTGCATTAATTACAATGGCGGGTCGTCCACGTTCAGAGGGCAGAAGTGGTGTCAAACAGAAGATCGTTGGTGCAAATGTTCCAGATACACCGTTTGAACTTCCTTTTGGACCGACTGCTGTCAATGAGTACGCGATGGCTACAATGCGTCATATGCATGAATATGGCACGACGAGTGAACAATTAGCATGGGTCAAAGTCGCAGCTTCACATCATGCCAGGCATAATTCAAACGCTATGCTGCGTGATTTAGTGACGGTTCAGGACGTACTTGAGTCCCCTATAATTGCTGATCCATTACATAAACTGGATTGCTGTGTAGTAAGTGACGGTGGCGGTGCTTTAGTTGTCGTAAAACCCGAGATTGCCAAAAGTCTGAAGCGTCCACTTGTCCGAGTGATGGGTTGTGGCGAAGCACCTAAAGGATTACTTGGCGGCAAAACGGATCTTACGTATACAGGCGCTATTTGGTCAGGGCCTAGAGCCTTTGAGGAGGCTGGGGTTACACCTCAAGATATTAAGTATGCGTCCATTTATGATAGCTTCACAATTACGGTGTTAATGCAGCTTGAAGACTTAGGTTTTTGTGAAAAAGGCGAGGGTGGAAAATTCGTCGCTGATGGGAACCTGATTTCAGGAGTGGGTAAGCTCCCAATCAATACGGATGGTGGCGGGTTAAATAACAATCACCCAGCAAGCCGAGGTGGCATCATTAAAGTGATAGAGGCTGTCCGTCAGCTACGTGGCGAAGCACACCCGCAAGTGCAGGTGAAAAATTGTGACATTGCGTTAGCTCATGGTACTGGTGGCGGACTAGCAAGCCGTCACGGTAGTGCAACACTGATCATGGAGAGGGTGTAGTAGAATGGGAACTCAATATCAAGATAGAACGATGGCGATCCCCGAGATTCATCCAGAACACAAGGAATATTGGGATGCTGCTGCAGAAGGAAAGCTTCTGATAAAGCAGTGCGATTCTTGTGGTGAGTATCATTATTATCCACGTGTGTTATGCCCGTATTGTATGACCGAGAAAACGACGTGGAAAGAAGCAAATGGCACTGGTAGTATCTACACTTATAGTGTGATGCGACGAGGAGTGTCATATGCCATCGCCTTCGTTGAGCTCGATGAAGGCCCAAAAATGATGACAAATATCGTCGATTGTGACCTAGATACGGTGCATATCAATCAAAAGGTAAAAGTGGTATTCAAGCAAAGTGGCGATGAAGATAATCCAGGTTCTTTTGTACCGTGCTTCACACCTGCCTGAGGATTTTAATGAATAGGCTTTGCTACTTCGCTTTATTAGAACATAGGCGGATGTAATAAATAATAAAAAATCTGATTATTGTGAATATTGTCAATTTCCTATTGATTGAACTGTCACTATACAGATTCAAAACATACTTAGAAAGACTAAGAAGAGGAGCGAATTTAAATGATTATCACTAAGGACGTACGCATTAAAATGCGTGACGGCGTGCATATCGCTGCAGATATTTACCGTCCTGAAGGCACAGAAAAAGTACCAGCATTACTTGCTCTTAGCCCATACGGTAAAGAACTACAAGCGCAAGCGCTAACATTACCTCCACAAGCACGTCCAAGTCATCTATGGAACGGAGCGATTGAAGCAGGTGACATTCGTGAAGTCGTATCACGAGGTTATGCTCATATTATCGCAGACATACGTGGTACAGGTGGTTCTGAAGGTCAAATGTGCGGTAACTATAATTCTGGTGGTCATGGAGATGGAAAAGATATCTATGACATCGTGGAATGGATGGCTGAGCAAGATTGGTGTGACGGAAATATCGGGATGATCGGTATTTCATACTTTGCATCTGTTCAAATTTTAGGTGCAGCGGAGCAACCACCACACTTAAAAGCAATCTTTGCGAACGGTGGTCACTTCGATCTGTACGAGCTTTGTTATCACGGCGGTATCATGTGGTTAATGCCACGTGCTTCTCGTGAAGGACGCGGCGGCGATAGTGGTAATGCATTCAATAACGTTGCAAGTAAGAGCTCGAAAGTATTCACTCCAGAAGAGCTTAAAGAAAAAACGCAAGAACGCTTAAACGATCCAGATATCGCACATTGGTCAGATTTCGTTCACCTTTTACATTATCAAGATCGGCACGAATTGTGGATGGATTACTTATTAAATCCACTTGATGGCCCATTCTGGCAAAAAAATAGCGCATTAGAAGTAGCCCATAAAGTAGAAATCCCAACTTACTTCCAAGCAAAATGGGGTCGCGGTTGGAACGTTGAAGGCACAATCGAATGCTTCCACAAAGTATCAGGCATTAAAAAGCTTGATGTCCAAGCGCTTCCACCAATGTTAGAGCGTCCATTCCATGAAAGYCATGATGAAATGTTCCGCTGGTATGATTACTGGTTAAAAGGTATTGACAATGGCATTATGGACGAACCAACAGTGCAGTTCTCTGTAGAAGGTTCTTACAAATGGCGTAAAGAAGATCACTGGCCATTGCCATATGAAGAAAAGAAAGAGTTCTACTTACGTCCTCGCCATAAAATTAGCGAGAAACCGGAGCCATTAACATCTGAATATGCACATCCAGATGGCTTCTACCAAGCGCCATTAACAGTAACAACAA
>NZ_JBFUIB010000261.1:0-5257 GCF_056402095.1 Peribacillus sp. P4_C12 | reverse complement strand
GTGGACATGCTTTAGGTGGTGTTGTTGCATCATTAGGTGCGATGTATCTGATTCCGAACTTTGGATGGCGCGCAGTTGTATGGCTTGGTGCTCTTCCACTGATCTTTATGCCGATTCTCTATAAAATGTTACCAGAATCATTGAATTATTTTATATTAAAAAACCAAAAAAGCCAATTGGCGGACGTACTGAATCAAGTAGATGTAACCGGGAAATACACTGCGAATGATCATTATGTTCTTCATGAGAAAAGTAAAAATGATTCTACTGGTTTCCCGGTGAAACAATTATTCAAAAAAGGTCGGACAGTTAGTACAATCATGTTCTGGGTCGCCTTTTTCATGTGCCTGTTTGTGATGTACGGATTGAGTACATGGCTTCCAAAAATTATGGGAGGGGCAGGATATGAATTAGGATCCAGCTTAACATTCCTAGTGACACTTAACCTCGGCGCCGTATTTGGGGCAATTGTCGGAGGAAAGCTTGCTGATCGATTTGGATCTAAAGTGGTTCTGGTTTCCTTCTTAGTCATAGGGTTTGCAGCACTTACGATGCTGAGCTTTAAACCAAGCATGATCATGCTCTATGTGTTGATTGCCATTGCGGGAGGAACTACAACTGGTACACAAATCGTAACGAACGCTTATGTATCACAGTTTTATCCTAACGAAATCCGTTCAACGGGAGTAGGCTGGGCATTAGGTGTAGGAAGAATAGGTGGAATTATCGCTCCTACTTTCTGCGGGGTCTTGCTTGATATGAAATTGTCATTGCAGATTAATTTCTTAGCATTTGCCATTCCATGCATTATCGCGGCAGTTGCGATTTGGATTATACAGGAAAAATCCAGCAATATGGCTGTTAGTAGTAAGGAAAAGAAATTGGTTTAGAAAAACATTCATTCCAAGGTTACCTGAAGATATGTAACACCTAAATAATGATCCCGTGAGGACGTGAGATTTTATATTGCGTACGCTTACGATCGAAAAATATTTAATCAATCGGCTGCTTTGAGTAAGTAAAGGGCTTTAAAGCCCTTTACTTMTAATGTCTCGGCGCCCAAATGATGACAGACACCCCAATTAAACAGATTGCAGCCCCAATCCAATCATATAAATCAGGCGTTTTCTTATCGATGCCCCATCCCCATAATACCGATAACACAATAAAAACACCGCCATATGCAGCATATACACGCCCGAAAGTTGGAAACGTTTGGAATGTTGCAATGATGCCATATAAAACTAAAACGATCCCTCCAATAAATCCTAAATAAATGGATTTTCCATCTCTTAACCAAAGCCAAATAAGATAACCCCCACCAATCTCAGCTAGACCGGCCAAAAGAAATATAATAGTGGTCACTAACATATGTAAACCTCACTTTCTCCTTGAAATTTTATCATAAGTGAAAATGGAAAATAATCATTATTTAGTAATATTTTAATAGTCGTTTCTATTACTTTGTGAATAAATAGTGATAATAACGAATCTCCATCTATTCTAACTTTGTTAAAGAAAATGAAGTCATGCTACATCTAGACTAGGAAATTCATTATTGGGTTTCTTCGAGATATTCAACCGTGTTTTCGGCAAATCGAAGCTTTTCAATATAATTAAAGGTATCACCACAAAGAGGTACGTTACCAAGTAAACTTTTTTTGCTGAATACCTATTATTATCAAAATCCGCAGACCATATTTTCAACCGACCATTCACCCTAAAAGGGTTTTAATTTGTATCACACTAAAATAAATTAAATATCCTGATTTGCTTTGAAGAAATCAGATTGTATTACAAACATCGGAATTGGAACTGATCAAATATTTAGTACTCAGGTATTGTTTCAAGTTATGTATTATTTGTATAAGAACAGAAGAAGCAAATCCTTTACCTACGGATTAGCTTTTTCTGTTCTGTTTTTTTTAGGTATCTTAGTTTTAGTTATTCATATAATACTAAAACCATCCAAATATAATAAAAGCCAAAAGTTATATGGAGATATAACCAAGAGTAAAAACTTCGCTAATCGTAACAATTTTTGTCCTTCCTAAGAATAATAAGATTACTGAAGCTTAAAATAACCTGCAATATTTAAGGGGAGGATCGAGGGACCTGTATCCTTTACCTTTAAACTTGGGTTGCAATTCAGATACAAAGGGTACTATACCTAAAATGGATATATAGTAGTCTAGTTGAGGAGCTGCATCTATGAAATCCCAATCTTTTGCATATATGTTGGCCATATTTCATGCCAGTATTGTCGGCCTATCATTCTTATTCACGAAAATGGCAATTGCTGAATCAAATCCACTTGATACATTGGCGTTCCGATTCAGCGTTTCCTTCGCTATCATATCATTATTAGTTGCTTTTAAAGTCATTAAAGTAAATTACACGTGGGAGTCCGCAAAAAAACTGGTTCCGCTGTCATTATTATTTCCAACTCTTTTTTTTGCCTTTCAAGCTTTCGGACTTAAATACTCACAATCCACCGATGCTGGAATCTTATCAGCCGTTACCCCGATTATAACGGTGATGATAGCGGGATATTTCTTAAAGGAAAAAACGTCTTTATATCAGAAGCTTTCGATTGTCTTATCGGTAGTGGGTGTCATTTTTATTTTTGTATTGAAAGGGAGCTCAATCAATTTTTCCGACATGCTCGGAATGGTGTTAATCCTTCTATCCTGTATTGCTACCGCATGTTATACGACAATGACCCGTTCACTAGCCAAAGATTATACCCCAGGTGAAATGTCCTTTTTTATGATGGGAATAGGATTCGTCATTTTTAACATTGCCGCAATCAGTTCCCACATCAACCAAGGAACAATGCAGGAATTCTTTTCACCATGGTTGAGCATGGAATTCATCAGTTCCATTTTGTATTTAGGAATATTGGCCTCATTGGTCACTTCGTTGCTATCCAACAGCATTTTATCAATAATCAAGGCGTCACAAATGAGTGTCTTTGCAAACCTTTCCACCGTTGTCACGATAGTGGCAGGAGCACTTATTCTAAATGAAAAGATTACAACCCACGATATAATCGGGTCGGTCCTTATCATTTTAGGTGTAATCGGAACAAATTATTTTTGGGGAAAGAAAGATCATACTATAAAAATGAATCTTTATTATAATAAGAAGGAACACAGTTAAATAAATAAAATCAGTCTATCCCAAATTAGGATAGACAGATTTTATTTCCACCATATTGTTTGAGGGAACTCTTTTACTCCAATAAATACTGGTTCGCCTATTTGCGGTATAGTAACCTGAACGGAATGTTCTTTGGCCGCATTAGTTACCCTTTCAATTGGGTCTGTCCAGTCATGAAATGACAATGTGAACCCTGCCCAATGAATCGGAATCATTAGTTTTCCTTGCACATCGATGTTTGCTTGAACTGTTTCTTCAGGCGTCATATGGATGGTGGACCAGCGCTCATCATATTGGCCACATTCCATTAATGTAAGATCAAATGGACCGAATTTTTCTCCAATTTCTTTAAAATGTGTACCATACCCACTGTCCCCGCTAAAAAATATCTTGTCTTGTTTTCCGTTAATTACCCAGGAGCACCACAGAGTTGTATTGCCATCACGTAAACTTCTTCCGGAAAAATGTCTCGCAGGCGTGCAAACCAAATGCAGGCCGTTGTAATTAACTTCATCCCACCAATTATGCTCCTGAATCTTTTCTTTTTTAACGCCCCATCTTTCAAGATGGCCCCCAACCCCCAGTGGAACAATGAACTGATCGACCTTATCTTTTAACTTCTTTATAGAGTAATAATCTAAATGATCATAGTGGTCATGTGATAGTAGAATCGCATCGATTGGAGGAAGCCTTTCCAAATCTATAGGCAAGTCCCTGCTAAAACGCTTATTTCCAAACAGCGGAAAGGGAGTGGGGGCTTTACCAAACATTGGATCCACTAATAAGGTTTTTCCATCCATCTCCAACATGAAGGCAGAATGTCCAAACCAGGTGATTTTATTGAAATCACCTATCATATGTTCTTTAGTTTCAATCAGAATAGGATTGTCGGGCCGCCTATTGGGATTTCCTTTTATATAATCCCGTAGTATCGAACCTGTATGTTTGAGGCTCATCGCCTGACTTGCAGGAATCTGGTTGATGAACTTCCCATCAACAAAATTCTCCTTTGTGCTGAAACTTTTTATTTTTTCTTTAGTTGCTCGTCTCCCTAGAGGAGGATAAAGGTACAAAAAAAGTATCCCTGAAATAAAAATGGAAGTTAAAAACTTTATAATTTTAAGCATATATGCTTTCCTCCTGAATTTAAGCAATATTTTCGTTCACTTATCATAACACAGAATTTGGAAGGTTATTTACTGTGAYGTTCTAAAAACCCTTTCATCTTATTTCTTAACTGGCATGCTTATTGCATATTACTAAACTGAATTTAATTAATAAACAGGAGGAGTGAAGGATATGTTTGATTTTAGCCCATATATAAAATGTTTGGGTTAGGTTTGAAAATAAAATAATTCCATTAAAATAAACTTCAATCAACTATCTTAATTCAAAAAAACAGCAAGGAATTCAGAAGAATCCCTTGCTGTTTTTTACATCTTACTTTTTATTTCATCATTGGTTGGCATGTCGTCCATACATTTTATTGGATCCAATTTCTTTYTCTCTTTAAATCTAAGGATGACAGCATCGTAGAAAAGTAAAAGCGCTTGCTCAACAAGAGAGCCCATTAGATGGATTGGTTTATAATCGCCTTCTTACTGACCTTTTGGTGAGTCAGGTAATTTTATTGCGATATCCGCTAATTTCCTATGCTTGATCTGGAAGTATTGTAGCAGTTGTAATCGTCCCACAGATACTTTTTGCTGACTTTATAGATGAACTAGAAACTGTATAACTTTGTCATTTGCTTCCTCAGCTGCTTCTGTTATGTAAATATGGCCAGAACAGGATACGGTGTGAAACTGAGAACCCTGAATACGTTCAGCTAACATTTTACCGTTTTCATATGGAACCAAATTATCTGCATCACCGTGTATAATCAATGTTGGTATGTTTATTTTATCAAGTTCATTGGATGTATCATGAGTTAGACAAGCTTGTAGTTGAGACAGATATGCGCTTGGCGGAGTAATGATTTCTATTCGCTTTTGGATATCTTCCTGAATTAATTCAGGGTGCTTCTCAATAAAAGCTTGACTATAAACTATTGGTGCCGCTAACCAGGCATTATCCCTTGGAGAACCTGTAAGGG
>NZ_JBFUIB010000260.1:0-5289 GCF_056402095.1 Peribacillus sp. P4_C12 | reverse complement strand
GGGGACTTAGTGTAAGATTCCAATTTAATTTGTAAGAGTCAATGGATGTTCGGAAACAGCTAGCCTTATCGAGTCAGTAAAGCAACAAGGCTGGTAGTATTGTCCAAAAGAAACAAACTCATAGTTTCAGATAAAAAATCTTCAAATCAGTAGCTAAAGGTTTAACTCGTTTACTAAAAGTTGAATTTCGTTTACTTCCAGCGATTGTAGACTTTGCATTTAAACGGAATCCCTTTACCATTTCACCCCTCAAAACAACAGCAGCTTTTAATTTAGGATAACAAATATGTAATTTTTCCAAAAATAAAATCATCGATTAAGATGATTTTATTTTTTTGCATATTCTTTTAAGCGAGGCAGAATTGGCTCCAAAATTTCCTTTGCTATGTAATCTGTATCTAATCCAATAAACTGTTTGCCTTCTAATTCGACTGATCTAGCCTTTTCCGGATCATTGCAAAAAATAAACGAGATTATTCCGTTATCTTCTGTCATATCTACATATTTGAATGTAATATCATGTTGTGTTAAACAACTTTCAAACGCGATGCATAATTCATCTATGTTTGACTTATTAATAGATGTAAATTTCATTTTGATCATCTCCTCTGAATACAGAATAGCAAAATATATGCTGAATTACAAAGTGAATATATCCTCTAGTAGAAGGCCTTTACTATTTATCCGGCATTTCTAATCTAGGGGAAAATTGAAAAATCACTCAATTTTTTTAACTAAGTTCATCTGGTTTAGCCAAAACTTTTAATAATAAAACAAAGGTCACTTTAAGAGTGGCCATCATGAGAATGAATTAATCAGCAATATATTATTAATACAATTGGAGACTATACAAAAGACAAAGTGAAGCAATGGTTCTGTCAAGAAAGAATTTACTCAACTTTTACCAAAAGGTGAAAAATCCGAGTTTAACTATATATTCTCTATCTTTCACGACCAACACATAGTCGGAACGATTTGGATTGCACAAAAATCACCTACAAATAATGACGAAGGCTTTATTTATGATCTTATTATCTTTGAGCAATATCAAGGGCTGGGATATGGTAAGAAAGCAATGAAAGAAATTGAAATTATCGCTAAAGAATTAGGAATGAAGAAAATTTCACCTCACGTTTTTGGCCATAACAAAATTGCACGTGGATTATATGAAAAGTCGGGCTATGAAATTACGAATATCACGATATAAAATCAATTTAAATAAACTATTTCATAGTACCTAAAGATAACTTCATATATAACCGAGGGTATTCGTCGTGTAACTTAAATCCTGAAAATGATCAAACTTTATTCTAAATTTTCAACTATACCTAACTGATGTCCTAGAAAAATCTATGGATTAAACAATGTGTCCCAAATAAAACAAAGATAATTATGAAGATAAAAACGAAAATTCTTAGCAAAATCCAACAGGGTTTTGTTATTTTTATTTCCGTACTTTTTTCTGAACGATTTAAGACGGAAAATAATAGCATGAAAAGTTTAATGTGAAGGTTAAACTATGCTCACTTTCCATTAAGGTAGTTCTTAAAAAACTTATATTCTTAATCTGTATTTTTTTGGTAAAACCATGATAATTCAATAAGGGTACCTCCGCTTTATATCCTTCCTTATGAATATTCCATGGCATGTCTCATATCTTATACAAACACCTTTGTTAGGAGGCCAACATGAAATCTTTCTATAAAGGAACGCTCATTTTGATTGTCGCAGCGTTTTTTGGTGAATGTATCGAATTTTTAGTGAACATGATCCTAGCCAGGGAATTACAAGAAGAAGGCATGGGGCTCTATATGTCTATATTGCCGATTTTCTTTTTGATATATGTGATTGCCAGTCTTGAATTACATATTTCCATTTCAAAATTCGTGGCAGAAAATAAACACACATTGCATTATAATCTGGTGATACATGCACTTAAAATGGCTATGGTTGTAGTGCTGGTTATGTGTGTCGTCATGCCTTTTATTCTTACCTTTTCATCCATAATGGACAGATACCACCCATATATAAAATGGCTGCTTATTACCTTAATCCCTATAGTCGCATTTTCGTCGATTGCAAGAGGATATTTTATGGGCGTTCAGCAGATGGGAAAGATTGCATTTTCCAACTTTTTAAAAGATATTATTCAATTTGGCTTGCTGTTCATCATCTTTACCTTATTTAATTTTAACCAGGAAAAGTCCCTGCTGATGGCCTTCTTTGTTTTAATAGGCAGTGAGTTCCTCGTCTTTTTATACCTGATTAGCCTATTGATTCTTCAAATGCGTATTATGAAGCGTGGTACAAACTCGCGTACCTCTGGTAGATATGCACGTCAAAAGTTGCTGGAGGTTTCACTACCTACTATGGGACTAAGAATCTTTCACGCAATAACAAATGCGATTCAACCTTTTCTGATTCATGCTGCCCTTCTCTCAGCAGGATTCGGCGCGGTAATGGCTACTGAACATTTTGGGATGCTCACAGGGGTAGCGATGACTATCGGCTTCTTCCCAGCTTTTATTGCTCATTCACTAATGATAATGCTTATCCCTAATGTATCGAATGCTTACAAGAGACAGGATGAGGAAAAATTGAGAGTTTTATTACAAAAATCGATGTCTTTTACTATCTTGTATGGGGTTCCTGCAGTGGTCTTTATTTATCTCTTTGCGGAACCTTTGACCTCACTCTTTTTTTCCTCCACTTCAGCTGCTTATTATTTAAAATTATTATGTCCTTATTTTCTTTTTCACTTTTTTGTTATTCCGATGYAAGCCTATCTTATTGGCTTAGGCTTAGTTAAAGAGGCTTTTTTCCATACTGTGTGGTCACATATCGTCGCCTTTGTGATGATGTATATTCTCGGCTCCCAAACCTCTCTTAACATGGGAGGCATCATCTTAGGTATGAATACAGGTGCTGTATTATTAACCCTTATGCATTACTTAACTATATGTAAAAAAATAGGGATAAGCATCTGGTTAACAAAATCGAGATCTATAATAATGAAGTGATATCATAAATAAAGCTAAGGCTAAGACCGGATAAAGGTACGGGCAAGAAGGGTAAAAAACCGAACGATCAACATAACATATGTAGTTAGACGTTAAACACTCGAATGATTCAAAATGTCAGCAATAATAACGGTGACAAAACTCAAAACCTTTTTAAAATATTCAAATAAAATGTGAAGAAAAAGACACTCCTCAATCAGGCTGTGTCTTTTCTATTTTTATGAGGGTGAATTAATGTAGATTTCAACTTTGGGATATTTTTTTTATCTAAGCAGGCCTTTACGTTTGATAAGTTTGATTTTCGTTGTCATTATATCCGTATAAAAGCCATTAGGCACTTTTTTAAGCGTGCTTGTTACTGAATGAATAGTGTTTGAATATAAATCAGATAAATTGTATGCCAAACAATTTATAAATAAAATTAAAAAATATTGAGCCTTTCTCTGTACTTATCTCCTTAGTTGATGTATATTTCAACATACTTGGATAATAATCAAGTAAAATGGTTTAAACTAACCATACAATATTAATGGAGTGATTTCATGAGTAAAGCTAAGGCTAAAACTGGAACAGGTAAAGGTACAGGTACGGGAACGGGTAAGAAGGGTTGGAATCGTTGGAAAACTAGTGCCAACAAGAAAAAGAGCGCAAAACCTTATGTAAGTAAAGGCGTTAAACACGCGAATGACTCAAAGACAACTACCAATAATACTGGTGATAAGTCTGAAAAATAATCATTATGTAACTTCTATGAGTTAAATTAAAGGTTACCAAATTATGTTCCATATTCTCATACAGGGTATTTAGGCACTTTAAAAATCTGTATGAGAGAATTGGGTCAAATAGATTAATAACTCTAACTTCCTTCACTCTATAGCTATTGAATTAAACAATTGCATTTATATATAATAAAGAAAAAGACACTCCCAAACTGGTAGTGTTTTTCGTGTTCATTTGAGGTTTTTTTAAATTTATACAGATACAATCACGAAATGTTCATCTCATCTGACTTTTATGTTTGTTGGGTTAACTTTTTCCGATGATAACTTTGTTGTAAAACCGTATGTAGCCCTTTTTAACAGAGCTTGTTTCTGAATGTATGGCTTCCCCACATCTTGAGCAGTTACTAGCAAAGGGTCTCTTTTTGTATCAAAGATCAAAGGGTGCTTTGTAAAAAGTTAGAAGGCACTCCAATATCATTAAATTGAAATTATTTATTTGGCTACTGCTTTTAATAATTGATTGACTAATAATTGAGATTTCAGACCTTCTAGTCCATCAATCAGTGGTTTCTCATCATTTTGAATACAATTAATAAAATGTTGTACAGCATCTTCAAATCCTCTTTGCTTTAACGTTGTATCCCAAGATGGAGAAAATGAAGTTGAGTGGCTGTTATTAGAAGCAATTTCTAAAGTATTCATGTTCCTAACACTTAAAATTGCTCCATCTGTTAATAGTTCAAGCCTCTCAAGGTTAGTACCTGCTTTTCGATGCAYGTCTGTAAAGAAAGGTATACCCTCCTTGGATTTATAAACATGTCCTGCATAAACAAGGTAATTCTCAATACTGATATTTACTGTTCCATGCAGCACATCTAAATCACCATTAGCTAACCATCTTGCAGTATCAACTACATGTAAATAATCATCTAACATTCTAAAATCATAAGAATAAGGTCCCATACTATCTGTTCTATGTTTTTCTATACGAACTGATGCTATGTTTTGAGCTTGTTGTTTTGCTTGTACATACATAGGAGCAAAGCGGCGATTAAATCCAACCATAAGCTTCCTTCCTGATTTTTCACTTAACTCTACTAATTTTTCAGCTTCAGCAACAGTTGCAGCTAATGGTTTATCGACATAAACATCTATTCCTTTAGTTAATAGAGAAGATACGACTTCAAAATGTGAGCTAGTGGAACTATGTACGAAAACAGCATCACACTCTGCAGCGAGTGTTTGTAAGCTATTAAAATCTTGAATACGATACTGATTGCAAATCATTTTTCGTTTATCTTTACTTGGTGAAAAAGCACCTACAAAAGACCAATCCATTTCTTTAGTAAGGATTGGTAAATATGCTTTTTGAGCTATACTTCCTAAACCTACCATGCCAATACGAGGTTTTTTCATGTTTGACATCCTTTGCATTGATATTGTTAATAACAAAATTAGTTTACACTGTTTCAGTTGTAAAGCCAAATGAACAGATTATTTTTGCATGTGGTCGTGTAATAGGAGTATCAAGTGAACATACTCAAGTC
>NZ_JBFUIB010000259.1:0-5317 GCF_056402095.1 Peribacillus sp. P4_C12 | reverse complement strand
TCCCTTAACCCCACGGCGGGCAAGAACTAGATAAGCCAACATGGCGATGGCATGACAACTTACCATCACAATACCCATAGGAAGGGGTGAATCACCTGAACCTAGACCCACAAGGGGAGCCATTAGTGACCCTAAGATAAAAGGGAGCAGTCCAATTAAGGCCGAGGCACTGCCTGCTGTTTTTTTCTGATTCTGCATCGATAAAGAAAAACTTGTTGTACCGACAATTCCAACGCTAGAAACAGAGAAGAATAAAGCTATCAAGATTCCTGCTAACCCAATTTCGAGAAGGATAGATGAAAGAAGTAGGATCCCTCCAAATAATGCAAGACATAATCCTATTTGAAGGAGTTTTTCCTCTTTTACCTTACCTGCCAGCCTTCCAGTCACTTGAGAAGCAATAATGATACCCATTCCGTTTGTTGCAAAAATAAGACTGAACGTTTGGGGAGAGACACCAAAGATATTTTGGAGAACAAAAGGCGAGCCGGAAATGTAAGCAAACATTGCGGCACTTACGAATCCTTGTGAAAAAGCATAGCCCATAAACACACGGTCTTTTAATAAATTCCCAAAAGTTCGGAGTGTATCGGTTACCCCTCCTGCACTTCTATGATTAGGAGATAATGTTTCCTTTACACCGAAAAATGCTGCGGCAACCATAAGCACACTTAATACACAAATGACTATGAAAACTCCTCGCCAAGATGTGAACTGTAACAGCTGACCTCCAAAAACTGGAGCCAAAATCGGCGCAGCTCCATTTACCAGCATTAACATGGAGAAGAATTTTGTCAAATCCGTTCCTGAAAAAAGGTCACGAACAATGGCCCTGGAAATGACAATTCCTCCTGCTCCTGCGATACCTTGAATAAAACGTAATAATAAAAGCAATTCAATGGATGGAGCAAAAGCACATAACAGAGATGAAACGCAATAAATGGATAGTGAAATGATTAACGGTACCCGTCTTCCTTTTGCATCACTTAGTGGCCCTAGATAAATCTGCCCTAACGCCAATCCTAATAAACAGGCAGTCAAACTAAGCTGGGCTAAAGACGCACTGCTTTTTAGATCTTCAGCAAGCGTAGGCAGACCTGGTAAATACATATCAAGTGACAATGGTCCAATCGCTGCAAAGGAACCAAGCATAAGAGCCATCAACAGCCTTTTGGATTTAGTCATTTCGTTACCTGATGAAATTGTTTCTTTCAATTCAATCATTACTACCCCTATCCCTTTTAACAAGTTGTTTTTTTCTAAAAAATACGTGATCTTCTTTATTTTACAAAAAATCCAGTCAATTTACGATAAGTATGCTTTCCTTAAGTTAAAGATAATCCGAGTAATTCTATTTAGCACTCTTTTAAAATGATAATGAGGGGATTCAAATTGTTTTGCACCATATTAACCTGTACACAGCAGTCTATCAATATTAAGGTGTATGACGAGAAGTCATATAAAGTTTATGAGAAAGAAGGAGAACTAACCTTATCCACCACAAATAATGAATTAAAAATCACACATGGTTTTAGTAGAGGGATAGAAATTGACGGTTTAGAAACAGCAGGACTTTAAAAAAAAAAGGCATTGTGGTTGATATTTCACTCTCAAAAAAGGACCCCATTTTTTTGGAGTCCTTTTTTCACATGTCATTTTCATAATACTACTAAATTACGTGGAGTATCACCTGCTAAACCATCCATCAAGTTTTGTGCAGCAAGGCTTGCCATTTTCAATCTTGTCGCAATGCTGGCACTCCCGATATGCGGTAACGTAACCACATTTGGCAATGTTAGCAGCGGATGATCCAATGAAACTGGTTCTTCTTCAAATACATCTAATCCTGCCGCCCAAATTACTCGGTTTTTCAACGCCAGATATAACGCCTTTTCATCAACAATCCCACCTCTTGCCGTATTTATGAGTACAGCCGTCTCTTTCATTAAATCCAGCTGATCTGCGCCAATCATATAAGTGGTTTCCGGAGTAAGCGGCAACATGACACAGACAAAATCCGAAACTTGGAGCAATTTTTCAAGGGGCTGATATTCAATTCCTAATTCTTTTTCCTGTTCATATTTACGGCTTCGATTAAAATAAACTAGATCCATATCAAAGCCCTTAGCTCTTTTAGCCAGTGCCTCACCAATCCTCCCTAACCCGATGATTCCCATCGTTGCACCGTGTACATCCTGTCCGGTCAGCTGCATAGGTGACCACGTTTCCCATTGTCCACTCTTTAAATAATCTTCTGCTTCTATCAGCCTTCTTGCCGTTGCAAGCAGCAAGCCAAAGGTTAAATCAGCAGTTGTTTCCGTTAAAACCCCGGGCGTGTTCGTGACCATGATGCCTCTTTTTATTGCACTATGTATATCAATATTGTTATAACCAACCGCCATATTGGCAATGATTTTTAGATTAACCGCCTTTTCAATCAGCGCCTCATCTATTTGTTCCGTCAACAAACAAAGCAACCCATCAATTTCTTCTATTTCTTTTTCAAGCACATCTCTAGGAACCGGTATATCCTCTTGTTCCCACATCGTGACATGATAATTCACTCTCAGCCTATTAACTATTTGTTCTGGCAATTTCCTTGTAATATAGATCTTAGGTTTCAAACTAGGCCCTCCTATACACTTTCTATTTTCTATAGAACGCTTTCTCTCAACATACATTACAGTTTTAGTTATAAAAAATACATGAATATGAAACCTCAACAGCCAAAATTAATTATAAGAATATTGGCTTAATTTCCGGGGTGCTTATTCAATTTTAAAATAAACAAGATAAATAAACCATCCATTACCAGTTATTTTCTCTATTAAAATCTTTTTCATTTGGAAGTTTCCGCTTGACAGTTTCATTTCATTCATCTCATCATAGATTAATAACCCTTTATATATACTTGCTCAATATTAGTAATATCACTATTTAGTTAATCTCAATTTGGGAGGATAGGCGACGTTCATGAAAACTAATACATTACTTGAAATTTATCCAATTATAGCTCCAAGTGCTTTATCATTGAAAAGCATAAACTTTTACTTAGTAAAACAGGATGAATCTTTAACATTAGTAGATGCTGGTATGAATGACGATGTTTGCTGGAATGCATTACAGAACACATTAAAGGAAAATGGTTTTACCATTAAGGATATTACAGAAATTTTGTTAACCCATCACCATGGAGACCATGTAGGTTTGGTTAACCGGATTACTGCACTCCACCCGATTCCTGTTTATGCCCATTCTAAATCCGTTCCTCGTTTAAAACGGGATCCTGACTTCTTAAGTATGAGAATTGAATTTTATAAACAGCTTTACCTTCAAATGGGCTGTGGTGAACTAGGTGATAAACAAGTCGCCTATTTATTCAATGCCGTTGATAATAATAAAGATCAAAGACTGAATTGTGACATCATTGAAATCACGGAAAAAAAATGGCTGAACTTTGAAGTAATCGAATTTCCCGGACATGCCCCGGATCAAATAGCCTTCCTTGACCAAAAAGAGAAACGGCTGCTTGCTGGTGATTTATTGATTGAACATATTTCAAGTAATGCCTTGGTTGAACCTGATGAAAACGGCAATAGAATGCTGACACTCGTGGATCATATCGATTCATTAAAGCGGTGTTTATCATTACAGATTAATCTCATTTTACCAGGACATGGTAATATCATAGAACACCCCGGTTCTTTAATTGAAAAAAGACTCAACAGTATTGAGTCAAAATCACAAAAAATCTTGGCTTTAATAGAATCCGGAATTTCGACAGGTAATGAACTGGCGAAAACCTTTTATAAAGAAAAATATGTAAAAGAGTTCCCGCTTGTCATGTCAGAAATTATTGGTCATTTAGATTACTTAGAATATCAGGAAAAGATCAACAAGGAAATTATCAAAAATGTGGTTCATTATTACGTTAAGTAAAAATCACAAAGGCTGAAATCCACAAAGATTTCAGCCTTTTTATCTTCCCAATTAAGCTTATACACACAAAACAATCTGTCTGGAAAAAATGCCTTTCTTGGCCACACATCGATCTGCAATTTCAAACCCGGCTTCTTCAATCATGTGATCCATCGTATCAATGGTTACGACAACCACCTTGTCAGCAAAGCGTCTGGCATGTTTAAGGATTGAGAGTTGATCTTCCGGAGTCGCATGTGTATATAGATTGTAAGGCATATCAATAATCGCTACATCATAGTTTTTCGTAACATCTGAGATTGGCCCGGTTGTTACATCACCTTCGAGTCCGAAATAAGCAATATTCTCTCTCGATCCATCTGTCACAAGAGGATTGATATCGCGACCATCAATATCTATCCCCATTGATAGGGCTTCCACTAACACTGTCCCAATGCCGCAGCATGGATCAATGGCTTTCACTCCATCTGGATGTGGAACCGCAATGTTAGCAATGGCTCTGGCTACTCTTGTGCTAAGTGCTGTTGAATACTCACGAGGCTTTTTCATATGATGTAACCAAACAGCTTCCGGTTTAACATATTTCCCGAAATACCAACGACCACCAAGTGGCACAATACCAAAGACCTGATCAGGATTACGTACATCGGCATTTCCCTGAATGTGCCAGCCAATTTCCCGTTCAATTTCACGTTGTCCATCATAATCTATTTTTGCTTCTTTATCCAAATCATTAATTTTAACAAATAACACTTTAAATGTTGAATGTGGTAAGTGAATATTTTTTACCTGCTCAACAATTTCGGATATGCTTTCCCCTTCGTACATCACCTCGACCCGTCCTTTTATAAACGGACTTCTGCTCGGTTCAATTTCAATATTACTTTTCAAAATATTAACTGATGTTTCTAAACCGAAGAACGAGCGCATCTCCATATTACATAAAGAGCGTTCATCTGGGCTGCACGTAAAGGTATATATATATGCCGGCAAACGGCTATGATTATTCAATGTATTCCCATCCTTCATAATACGTTAGATTATATCTTTCTATCAAACATAGCTTTAAAAGATTAGAAATGCAAATAGAATCATGACGAAAAACAGCAGGAACGCTGTTCTTTCAGCGTACCTGCCGTTTTTAATAAAATTTAACCATTTACCTTCCTTCATCTAAAGCTAGAAAATACACGCAATATCTTACAACTTCGATTGGAAAAACAAGTGAATGTTAAACAAGTAATTAATCTAATGTATGCAATTGACTATTTATATAATTTGCCCGTGACTCTATGAAATTGAGGATGAAATCAGGTTCTTTATCGAAATTTTCAATATTATCCCTAATATATGGATCTTGCGGAACATACGGTCTGAT
>NZ_JBFUIB010000258.1:0-5323 GCF_056402095.1 Peribacillus sp. P4_C12 | reverse complement strand
GTTCGTGTTCCTCAGACCGGAGGTTTGCCGCTTGCTTCCTTCAGATTCCACGTCACCGTGGACACCCTTGCATTAAGCTAACCACTACTACTGCCTTCATGGTTCGGGACTTTCACCCTATAGATTGCACCCATGCCGGGCGCACGAAAAAGCTGCCTTAAAGACAGCTCTTATTCTTCAGCTAACGCACCTGTTAGTTCAAGAAATAATAAGCTCTTTTTATCGTGCCTTTGATGGCTTTTTTGCCATAATGAGCGATAAAATTGCAAAACAAATTAAAAAGACAGAGAGAATCCCATAAGCCGCCCCTTCAAATCCCCTTATGTTTACGTAGCCAATGTAAAATAGAATAATAGCAGCTATAACTGTTAAGACTCCAGGTACAATTCGCACAAATAGGGGAAGAATCACAAAAGCTACAAGAAATGGTACAAAAATCATCATTTGCCTCACCACCTTTTCATTATTGAATTATTGAATTAATGAAAAATAATAATAGTTCTTTAAATCGTT
Organism: Peribacillus sp. P4_C12; assembly: GCF_056402095.1. NCBI lineage: Bacteria > Bacillati > Bacillota > Bacilli > Caryophanales > Bacillaceae > Peribacillus > Peribacillus sp. P4_C12. The sequence goes on along the minus strand of NZ_JBFUIB010000258.1, from coordinate 4,810 downwards.
ATAATCTAAACTTTAGCACAATCACTAATAGGTTGGGTTATGTTCCCATTTTATTATTGAACAATCCTGTTCCGTAAGAAAAAGATTGCCACAGCAACCTCCCTAATTGAAGTAAAGCACCCTTTAGTTTGAGTATAATATCTCACAATCTTGCTTTCTTGGATAAATTACTAATACTTAATGTTTGATATATATAAAAAGGGAACACCTGCTAACCAGGAAGTTCCCTTTTTATTTCGTGAGATAAAAGTACATCAAAACAACGATTGAAAAAATAGGCTGCGGTTGGGGTCTCAAGCGTTTTTTCAACCGACAACTGTTACATTATCTACAGGAGTTGCATTGACTGAATATGGTTGGCTACCAGCACCTAAAAATTTTGTATTCGTAGCACCAAAAAGGCAAAATTACAATAAAATTCAAGAATTAACAATAGCTCCTAGACAACCTAACCGGTATAAACACTTTCACATGTTCCAGGTTTTGGTTCATAATAACAATGATTTTTATATTGTCCAGCAAAAGGTTGATCGTACCATGTAGGTGGGCATGGAGCATATGGATTAAAATACCAAAGGGCATATTTCCCTGGGTGTTGTCTCCAGTATTCCAAATTCTGTTTTGCTAATCGTTTTTCAGCAGTCCTCGCTCTTTGATAAAATACATTACCTTTTTGAACAGCTTCAAAAGAATAATTTCCTCCTTGTACGTGATAAATGACTTGTGGAATTGTTCTTAAATCTATAAAGTCTAAACAATCAGCTTTAAGACGATTAACAATTACATTTCCAACATATAACATTCCTTGTAACCCTTCACCTTCGGCTTCAGCTCTCATCATCCTTGCCATTAAGTCAACGTCTGAACTTTTGTAACTTACTCTTGGCATTTTTTCACCCCAAAAATATAGTATGAAAAAAAGCCTACATTGATGTCATTGTTTATAAAATAAGAATGCTTAGTTTTTAAAGCTTACAGTTTTTAAGGTAAGATGAAAACTATGGCATTCTTTATTCAACTAAACTGCCCCGTTAGTTGCATAAAGAAAAAGCTACCTTAAAGACAGCTCCGATTTACAGCTAACGCACCTATTAGTTCATTAAGAAAGGAGTTGCCTTAACAACTCCTTTAAGAACAAAATTTATTTATTAGGCACTAATAATACTGTTTTTATTTTTAAAGTAAATAAACAAATTCAATATGCTTAACCCTAAAATTATAAGAAACAAATATGAGGAAATAACGTCTCCTCCTAAATTTAATTCATCAGCTATGTATCCCATAATAATAAGATTAATACCAGAAACAATTATTGAAATTATTGAAGTAATACTAACTGTGAATCCATTAACGAGGTTGCTTCGTTTCTTTTGAACCAATAAAATAATGGAAATAACAATTAAACTAATTATAAAAGTAATAAAAACTAATCTTAAAAAATCGTATATTTCCAATTCTTCCATAGTCATCCCCCTTATTATCCTTTCCCTATTAATTTTACCACAAAAAACCATTATCCTTGATGAACTAAACTTCCCCTTTAGTTCAATAAGAAAAGGGCTACCGAAGAAAACATATTATTTTGAATTGACTGAATTTTAGGTTTATAATATAATTGGTATACCACATACCAATAGGAGGAAAAATGAAAAAAATAGAGACAGTTATGCCGTTAAGAGATATAGCTTTTGAGGCAATTAAGAAATCAATTTTGAATTATGAACTTCTACCGGGTCAAGCAATTTATGAAAGAGACCTAAGTGAAAAGTTAGGTGTAAGTAGAACTCCTGTAAGAGAATCTCTGTCGTTGTTAGAAAGAGAAAAATGGATAATTTCAAAACCACGGGTTGGTACGTTTATTAATGAAATAACAGAAGAAAATGTAATTGAAGTAATGGAAATTCGAATGATTTTTGACCGATTCTCACTAGAAAAAATCTGTGGAAATATTACTCCAGAACAAATAAAAGTATTAGAAGGTTACATAGAGGAGCAAGAAAAAAATAAAACAGATCACCAAAGATTTATTGAATTAGATAAAGAGTTCCATTCTGAAATTGTATTATTAACTAAAAATCAGCGATTAGAAAAGTGGTTTGAAGAAATTGGTGATCAGATTAGATGGTTTGGGTTAAAAGCCATAACTGAGAAGTCGCGTATTGAGGAAACAATATCTGAACATAAAGCAATTGTACAAGGTATAAAATCACAAGATATTAATCAACTTCTGGTAGCATCAAATAACCATGTGGAAAATACCAAAAATGAAATTATTAATCAATTGAGGAGGAATTCAAATGAGAAAAGTAATTAATTTACATCTTTCTAATGGAGAGGTTAAAAAACATGAAATTGATATTAATAAAGTAATTGTTGTTGGATATGGGGGACGAAATATAGAAAAAATTCAAGAACACATAGATGAATTAAAAGAATTAGGTATTGCACCTCCACCTCATGTACCGATGATATATCCACAAAAAATAGAACAACTGAATTTTTCTAATGAATGTAATGGAAGCAAATTTTCCTCAGGGGAAACAGAATATGTGTTATTCCATGATGGAAAAGAATGGTTGGTTACCCTTGGCAGCGATCATACTGATCGAGAAGTAGAAAAAGAAGATATTTTAAAGTCCAAATCAATATGTGATAAACCTCTTGCAACTGATTTTTGGAGATTAGCAGATTTAAAAGAAGACTGGGATAATATTATCTTACGTTCTTATGTTACTTCAAATGGGGAAAAATATTTATATCAAGAAGACACTTTAGACGCACTCTTAGAGGTTGATGTTTTATTGGAAAAGCTGGACAAGTTCGGGGAAAAGGATCTAGAACATACTGTTATTTTTTCAGGTACTGTTCCTACAAAAAATGGATTTATTTTTGGTGATAAATTTGAATATGAAATTGAACACCCCAAGTTAAACAGAAAAATTAAACATCATTATTCCATTATTTATTAAGGGGTGATTGTTTTGAAAAAGGAACCTACAAAAGTTAGATGGGGACTAGCATTCTTTTTCTTTATAATAGGTGTAATCGCTTACATGGACAGATCAAATATTTCAATAATAGCAAAACCAATGATGGATGATTTAGGCTTAGATAAAGTTCAGTTTGGTATGCTTGCATCATTATTCTCATTAGGTTACGCGTTAGTTCAAATTCCAGCAGGACTTATGGCAGAAAAGTTTGGTCCAAGAAAAATGATCACTTTTGCCCTAGTATGGTGGTCAGTATTTACGGGTTTGACGGGTTTAGTTAAATCTCACGGTCTATTGTTTTTGGTGAGATTCTTATTTGGGATAGGTGAAGGACCGATGTTTCCTGCTAACGCCGTATTTAATACAAACTGGTTTAGAAGAGATGAAAAGGCCAGAGCATCTAGTGCTTTATTGGCCGGTTCATATTTTGGACCAGTTATAGCCCCTATCGTTACGGTTTATATCTATCAATATTTTGGTTGGCAAGCTGTATTTTATATTTTCGGATTAATAGGAATAATCATTGCGGGTGTCTGGTACGTTATAGCCCGAGACTATCCTGAAATTCATAAACTTGTGAATGAACAAGAAAAAGAATATATACTTGAAGACAGAGAAATTGTTGATACCGCTAAAGTTAGAGCCCCATGGAATTCTTTTCTGAAAAGCTATAGATTTTGGGCGTTAGGATTACAATATTTTGTTGTTTTATATATTATTACTTTCTTTTTAGTTTGGTTACCTACCTATTTACTGGAAGATAGAGGATTCTCATTAAGTAAAATGGGATTTGCTGCAAGCCTACCTTGGTTAGCAATTCTGATAACTGTAATGACTGGTGGTATTCTTTCTGACTACTTAGTACGTAAAGGTTTTTCAAAGCAAATATCAAGATCCTCTTTAGCTATATCAGGTTTAATAGTATTTATTATTTCAATGTACCTTGCTGTTATGACAGTATCGCCTTATATGAATGTTTTATGGTTATCATTATGCTTGGGTTCACTAGGATTCACAGTAGTGTGTTCATGGGCTTCTGCTACAGACTTAGGAAGAAACTTTTCAGGTTCCGTTTCAGGTTGGATGAACTTGTGGGGAAATCTAGGAGCATTTGTATCACCGTTATTATGTGGTTGGTTAGCAGAAAACTTTGGGTGGAATATCACATTAGGAGTAACTATAATCCCTGTGTTTATTGCAGCTATATTATGGTTGTTTGTGAAACCAGATACTTCATTACTAAACTAAATACAATTAAGAGGAGTGACCAATGTGAATTATCTAGTATTTCAAATGGATTTAGTAGTTGGAAATCCTGAAGTGAATAGGAAAATCATTGAACGCTGGTTAGAAGCTAACTATAGTGATGATGTGGATGTTGTAGTACTTCCTGAAATGTGGTCTACGGGCTATGTGTTGGAGGAACTGGAAGAAATCTGCAAAGTGGATGGTAATCAATCAATTGAATTTTTACAATCACTGGCTAAGAAGTTTAATGTAAACTTGGTGGGTGGCTCGATTGCCGTACTAGAAGGTAAAGATATCTTTAATCGTGCAGTTATTGTAAATCGAATGGGTGAGATTGTTCATACATATGACAAGATGCACCTTGTTCCGATGTTAGATGAACCCAAGTTTTTAACAGGCGGTCATAATCAAGTGGAAGTATTTGAACTTGAAGGTGTGAAAATGGGGATTATTATTTGTTACGATTTACGATTCCCTGAAATTATTCGTGACTTAGCATTACAGGGTATTCAAGTATTACATATCGTAGCAGAATGGCCACTCGCAAGGGAGACACATTGGAATACTTTACT
>NZ_JBFUIB010000257.1:0-5379 GCF_056402095.1 Peribacillus sp. P4_C12 | reverse complement strand
TTATTGACCCTGGTTGTCTTTTTAATTGTGTTGCACGATTATACTGGCGGAAGCTGTGTTCTCCTCTTCCTCCAATAAGGGCATTGATTCCTCCTGTCGAAGGGTTAATTAAGATTGCCCCACTTTGAATCAATCGATCTGGCTGACTTTTTGGAAACATATTTTCACTTTTATATACCTCTTCAACAGCATTCTGCATCCTAGGATTTAATTCTGTATAAATCCGGAGACCACCTGAAAGCACTTCGTTTTGTGTGAGATGATACTTATTAATTGCCTCATCAATAATGTTATCTACATAATGAGGATATTTCCCTTTATAGTCTTCTGTTTTCTTTCCTTCTAACACTATCGATTGTTGCTTGGCTTTCTCTAAATCACTTTCGCTAATATAGCCTTCATTCTTCATAAGTGACAATACAATATTTCTACGCTGAATTGCCTTGTCGTAATTCTTAAATGGCGACAGGATAGAAGGTGCCTTAATAAGTCCTGCTAGCATTGCGGACTCACTTAATGTTAATTTGTTTACGTCTTTTCCAAAGTATACTTGAGCAGCCCGCTGAATTCCCCAAGCACCTTCCCCAAAATAGATTTGATTTAAATATCGTTCCATAATCTTATCTTTAGAGTATGTACGTTCAATTTTTTTAGTAAAAATGAGCTCTTTGAACTTTCTTGTATATGTACGTTCCTGGGTAAGAAATACATTTTTAGCTAACTGTTGTGTTATTGTACTTCCCCCCGCTACAATTCCCCCACTAAATAGATTCTTAACCATAGCTCTAGCAATACCTACGTAATTAATACCATGGTGATCGTAAAAACGCTGATCCTCAGTTGAAATGACTGCATTGATCAAATTGCTAGGAATTTGTTTAATACTAACTCCCTCAATATTTGAAGTCGAAATCTTACTTGCAACGCTTCCCGCTTGGTCGTAGATAATTGTCGGTTGTGGTACAGGATTCTCTAATTTACTTACATCAGTGGACCAAATAAACACATTAAGAATAAGTAAAACGCATATAGTAAATGTTGTAACTATGGCCATTATCTTTAATAGAAACTTTTTGGRATACATCCGATTCCATATCTTTCTTAATGAAAATTTTCGTTGTTGCCTCTTATACATTCTCCCCATGCTTATGTAACCGCCCTTAAATAAAATCAATATAAAAGAATAATATAATCGTTCAGGAAAATGCAGTTAAATCCTATCCAAAAGTTAAAAATATAAGTAATGGGCATGTCATTCTCAAAATCCTGATTAACAAGCAGCCTTAAATATATCCTTACGTTATTCAGATTTATAAACATAATGTTTTCAATCGTTTTTAGCAACTCTAGTAAAACGTCTTCTGATTTTTCATCCAAACATTTTGTTACTTTCTCTCATTTCACATCAGTATCAAGGGTAAACAAGCACTAAATTCTATCAATAAATGAATCACTTCTTTCTTTTCCTATATCAAATTATTTCAGAATATTTACAAAGACCGTTATTGATAGTCATAATACATTTATTTTTATTTTATATAAACCAAATTAAAAATATTATTGCATTATACTATTTACAGATTTCCATACTTAATAAACTTCGAAAGATTTTACTTTTTTGTAGGTGTAAAGACATTATATTTTTTAAAATTGTATTTGAGACAATATACAACAGGGTAATTATACTTTTTTTTACAGAACATCATTCTTTGTGTACTAATCCATCTATTAAAGAGAACTTATACAGAGGTAGTGTATCTGCACTATCCACCTTAATACGACAACAGATATTAAGGCTTTTAATTTCTTTCAGGACCCTTGTTAAATTTAACTGCCTGGTTTGTTGCATACAAAAAAGGCTGCCTCAGCAACCTCCTCGTAGAAGTAATGCACTCGCTCGTTAAGTCCTATTTAAATTCCGAATTTAGACTAAACCTAAAATTTTTCTCTTTTATTGGGCCATATTTTTAACTTAACACCTGCCATCAGCACGCTGCCAAGCAAACATCACTCTCATTTGCGGACAATGCTAGCCGTCCGAATTGCTCTGAAAGTCGGGCTTTGTTCCGATGACGACGGTGGCGTCCAGTTCGTCGAATCTGGCCACTTTCGGTACCAGCCCGTTGCGAGTGAAAATCTCGACGGTCTTGGGCGCCTGTCGCTCGCTAGACTCGACCAGCAGGTGGCCGCCCGGTGCCAGCCAGAGTGAGGCCGCGTTCGCCACCCGTCGCTGGACGTCAAGCCCGTCCGCTCCCCCGTCGAGCGCCACCCGGGCCTCGTGTATGCGGGCCTCCGGGGGGAGCAGTCGGATCACCTCGGTAGGTACGTAAGGTGCGTTGGCGACCAGAACGTCGACGCGCCCCCTAAGTGTGGAGGGCAACGGCTCGTAGAGGTCACCTTCGTACACGTAACCACCTGCGACAGTGACGTTGCGGCGGGCGCACCGCACCGCCGCCGGGTCGATGTCGGTGGCGTACAATTCGATTCGTTCCAGTGCAGCGGCCAGCGCGGCGCCCACCGCGCCCGATCCACAGCACAGGTCAACCACAATGGCTCCTGGTCGGGCGATGTCGGCGGCCTGTCGGACGAGAAATTTGGTGCGTTGACGGGGTACGAAAACTCCAGGGTCCAACGCTATTCGCAGTCCGCAGAACTCCGCCCAGCCAATGACGTGTTCGAGGGGCAAACCGGCTGCTCGGCTGTCAACCATGGCTGCAAGGTCGGCTGGAGTCCGTTCCGCGGAGACGAGCAACCGGGCCTCATCTTCGGCGAAAACACAACCGGCCGCCCGAAGCCTGCTGACGATTTTCGTACAAGTGATATCTCCATGAAAGCCACCATAATTCACAAATGATCCTGCCTCGGCATGGAGTGTTACATCATCAACATTTTTTGAAGGTGCAGACTTAGTTGTTATCTCACTTCCATCAACACAATTGACTCTCCCAAAGCTCAAAGTAGCTTTCCTTAAGTCCATAAATCCCCCTCATTCCCATCCTCGTAACTATCCGGTTAGCACATTAAGAAGCAGGTATTGCTATGCTATAACCCCTTTTCTTAAACTTAAGCAAATCGTTTCGATTAACAAAAAGGCGTACCACTATCGTAGTAACAACTTCCTTTTTGACCTTCAAAGTTATATATTCGTCAAAGGGAAAAAAATCCCTTTTTTCACTAAACCGCCCCGTTAGTTGCATAAAAATAGGTTGCCTCAGCCACTCTCTCAGTGAAGTAAAGCACCCATTAGTACATTAGCGTTTTTAAATCCTTTTTTAGTAAAAAACTCATATTCCCCCCCCATTTTTTCTAGTGTAATCAATTGTATATTGTTCCAATTCTAGCAATATATCAATATTTTTATGATCACTCGAAATTCCATCGATAAGCCACGTTCTTCCCTCATCTTCACTACATTAAGAAAGCTCAAGTTGCACCGCAGGTACTATCTCATTGTTAACAAAGTATATGAGTCAAACTTATTCAAAATTAACTTCATGATGAAAATCATCTTGAACATTAATAGTCATTAGATTTTGCATCAGGATTGAACTGTTCCTACTTTATTTTTGAGACAATTAATCCAACTACAATAATCGAAAATCCCAATAAAGTTTTCCAAGTAGGCACTTCCTTTAAAAATATGTACCCCATTATCAATGCGATTAAGATTTCTATCCCCTTAGAAGTAACTAAGACATATGTCAGGTTATGTATAGCTTTAAATCCGAACTTTACTCCATAACCTATCAGCATATTTGCAGTTAAAAATAAAGGTAAGACACAAAGATGGAACTTGAGTGTTTCCCAAAAAGCTGAATCAATGTGTTTACTTTGATAAGAAAAAATCAGGTTTATCAGAAATAATCCTAAGAACAAGCACGCTAAACTGTAAATAAAATTCATGCACACACTCTCTTTACTAAACTTCTTGTTTTTACCATTAGTTTAACCTAAAAGGTTTTTCTTATACCATAAATTTTGCATAAGGTAAAAAATCTGGTTCTATTTCAAAAATGAATATTAACTATTGAGAAGGTATCTTTTACTTGTAATTAAAAACTTTATTACAAATAAGCCTTATTTCTGTCCGTAAAATAGTAAAAGCAACTCGTATCACTCATACAAGTTGCTTTTTTAAAAGAGACCTCTTGTCAAAAATCATTGTGAAAAGATTTAAGACAGCAATCACAACCAAATACCATGAGAGGATCTTTTTATTTAGGCTCATTTAAACATTAATGTTGATAGTTAAACAAAAGAAAAAGGAAATTAATTTAGTCCTTTGTATGTCTTTTTGACCTAAACCAGCTAATAGGAAATACTTTTATTCGCAATCAGATTTTCAGAGATTATTTTTTTTGAAAACTTTTTCAAAAAAATCAGCTCCTAGGTGAAAACAATTGATATCTCTTGCTTCGTATTGAAAACGCTTTTATAGGGATTTAATATATAGCTATAGGGAAGAAATACCCCTTATTAATAGAGAATCAAAATATAGAGAACATTATAGGCTCGTTAAATGAGGGAGGAATGTTTTATGAAGAAAGCTTTTGAGAAAGCGCAGCAGTTCGGTAAATCTTTTATGCTCCCGATTGCCGTTTTGCCAGCGGCCGGTTTATTGCTGGGAATTGGCGGTGCTCTTTCTAATCCAAATACAGTTGAGGCCTATCCTTTTTTAGACTTTGCCTGGCTGCAGGCCATTTTCACGATCATGAGTTCTGCAGGAAGCATCGTATTCGGTAACTTGCCGGTCATTTTTGCCGTAGGTGTTGCAGTAGGATTGGCACGTTCGGATAAAGGGACCGCTGCACTGGCAGCCATGATTGGCTATTTCGTCATGAACAGTTCAATAAATGCACTGCTTCAAATAAACGGTGAACTTGCCAAAGAGAATTTGGCAGGTGCTGGACAGGGAATGGCTGTCGGGATCCAAACACTGGAGACTGGTGTGTTTGGYGGTATCGTAGTAGGTATCGTTACCGCACTTTTGCACAATAAATATAATAAAATTCAGCTTCCGCAAGTGTTAGGATTTTTCGGTGGTTCCCGTTTCATTCCCATCATCGTTTCCTTCGCGTCCATCTTGGTTGGAGCCGTGCTTTTTATCGTATGGCCTTATTTCCAACTTTTCATAAACCAATTAGGTTCGCTGGTAACGAGCACAGGAACGATTGGGACTTTCTTTTACGGATTCATATTACGGATGCTCGGGCCGTTAGGGTTGCACCATATTTTCTACCTTCCCTTCTGGCAAACAGCTTTAGGCGGAACGATGGAGATTAAAGGGCAGATTGTCAGCGGGACCCAGAATATCTTCTTTGCGCAATTGGCCGACCCAACTACCGTCAAGTACTATGAGGGTGTTTCCCGGTTCATGTC
>NZ_JBFUIB010000256.1:0-5414 GCF_056402095.1 Peribacillus sp. P4_C12 | reverse complement strand
GTACTATTTCCTGTTTTAAACAGCTTGGAGTAAACATTGAACAAGATGGGCAGCAGGTCCGTATTGAAGGCAAAGGTTTTAATGGTTTGACGGAGCCACGTGAAGTACTTGATGTCGGAAATTCTGGTACTACGATCAGATTAATGATGGGCATTTTGGCTGGCCAGGATTTTTCGGCTGTGTTAGTAGGTGACGAATCAATAGCTAAACGCCCGATGACCCGAGTAGTCAATCCTCTCAGTCAGATGGGAGCACACATTGATGGCCGGAAAGGAGCCGAATACACGCCGCTTTTCATAAGGGGTGGTAAATTACAAGGGTTTCGCTATAAATTGCCTGTGGCAAGCGCACAAGTCAAATCAGCTATTCTCCTTGCAGGCTTGCAGGCAGAAGGGGAGACAATCATTGTCGAACCGGAAGAGACTCGTGATCATACGGAACGAATGATCAAGCAGTTTGGCGGGGAAATCGAAAAAGACGGTCAAACGATAAAAGTAAAAGGCAACCAAGTGTTCAAAGGAACCAATATTCATGTGCCTGGAGATATTTCTTCTGCAGCGTTCTTTATGGTGGCTGCTGCAATTACAGAAAATAGTGAAATTGTTCTGAAGAATGTGGGCCTTAATTCGACAAGAACAGGTATCATCGAAGTTATGAAAGCGATGGGGGCAGATATAACGGTCGAGAAGAAATCGAGCGAAGGTGAACCGGCAGGCGATATTACTGTCAGAAGCTCTCGTTTAAAAGGAACAACGATCAGCGGTGATTTAATTCCTCGCCTAATCGATGAGATACCAGTTATTGCACTTTTGGCCACCCAGGCGGAAGGAATAACGACGATCAAGGACGCAGCAGAGCTTAAAGTGAAAGAGACCAATCGAATTGATACGGTAGCCAACGAGCTTTCCATCCTTGGAGCGGATATAACGCCGACTGTAGACGGCTTAATTATCAAGGGACGAAAAGCACTAAATGGTGGCACGGTTACAAGCCATGGAGACCACCGTATTGGGATGATGCTGGCTGTAGCAGCATTGATCACTGATGGGAAAGTGGAACTTGAGGATCCGGATGCAATTGATGTCTCATATCCACAATTTTTTGAGCATTTGACTCATTTAATACAGTAAAGATTTAAAGAAGTTTGCAGACCTTATTAGAGTCTGCAGACTTTTTTATATTTTTTTTTTCTTAGATTAATCTCTCGGAATTGTTGAAAGCGCTATCATAACGGCCTCTTTTCTAATAATAACTCCTTAAAATTATTAAAAAGGCGATTATCACCAAAAAGGAGATTTACCTTTGTATGGAGAATTAACTATTAACCTTTTTTTAATAAGAATGGGGGGAGAATTTCATCAATGGAATACAGGGCTGCAGTATGGTAAACTAATGAATACTGTTTTTACTATGCACCTCACGATTAGATGCAACATTTTGTACTTTATGGAAGAGAATATAACACTATCACGTGAGAGTGTTTGTCTAGAGACTAAGTTTATTATGCAAAAAGGAAGGAAACAGCAATGAACACAGTAGATCAAGTTATTCAGCATTTAAAAAAAGGGGAATTAACAGAAGCTCTTAAACATATAAATCGAATTAAATCATCAGAGTCAGCCGAGGACATTTTGATGCTGGCTGAAGAAATGCTCCAGCTTGGTTTTGTAGAGGAGGCAAAAGATCTTTTTGAGCATCTACTAGAACTATATCCTGATGAAGGAGAATTGATTGTTTCATTAGCTGAAATTTTGATTGATATGGATCAAGAAGATGAAGCGATGTTAATGCTTGAAAAAGTAAGTGTAGATGATGAAGTATATCCCAGTGCATTGCTTTTGGAAGCAGACCTTTATCAATTACAGGGGATGGATGAGGTCAGTGAGCGAAAATTGTTGCAGGCAAAGGGAATACTACCAGATGAGATCATCATTGATTTTGCACTAGGTGAACTGTTCTATCATCAAGGAAGAGACCAGGAAGCCATTGCAAATTACATAAAGGTTTTGGAACAGGAACAAGAAATTGCTGGAGTTAATGTCAATCAACGACTAGCTGAAGCATTAAGCAGCTCTGGGAAGTTTGAGGAGGCCCTTCCGTACTTTGAAAAGGCTCTAAATGACGGGCTCGAAATAAATACGTTATTTGAGTATGCATTTACAGCTTTTCAAGCAGGTCTTTATGAAACCGCCGTGCGTAAGTTTATCGAATTGAAGGAATTGGATCATGAATATCATTCCCTATATTTATACTTGGCTAAGAGTTATGAACATCTTGAAGATTTGGAAAATGCTTTGAAAACGGTCAAAGAAGGTATCAAGGCTGATGAATTCAATAAGGAGCTTTATTTCTTCGGTGGTAAAATAGCCTTAAAAAGCGGACTCGATAGTGAAGCAGAAAATTTATTCAAAGAGGCTCTTGCCATTGATCCCGGCTATTTGGAAGCTGCACTTACTCTTTTGAAACTGTATATGCATCACGAAAGATATGAAGATATCTTAGAGTGTATTGGCGAGGTTAGAAGATACGGTGAGGATGATCCGCAGTTTGAATGGATAGCTGCCGTATGTTATCAACACACCGAACAATTTAAAGAGTCATTAACCTGCTATCATAAAGCATATAATTCATTCAAGAACAATCCAGACTTTCTTGAAAACTATGGTTTCTTTTTAATTGAAGAAGGAGACAGAACCACATCTAGAGAAGTATTTAATAAGCTGCTTGAGCTAAACCCAGCAAACGATGAGTATGTGATGATTTTGGAACGGCTTGGTGAAAGTCCAGAGGAATTGTAGATAAGAGAAAATAAAAAAATATCAAGACAGAGGAGGGAATTCATGGTGGCTGCCCCTGTTTCTGTGAATGAGAAAAAGGATTTTATTCGGTGGTTTTTAAATCATTATCAACTGAAAAGAAGAGAATGTGTTTGGATATTAAATTATTTAATGAGTCATGATCAATTAATGAAAAAGGTTCATTTTGTAGAAAATGCACAATATTGTCCACGCGGATTAATTATGTCGACACATTGTGTAGAAGAGGTTCCTTTTAGGTTCTATAAGTCCAATATTATGACGACCGATGCAGAGAAATCTTTTCATGATATCCGCTTAAACCGGGATGAAGATATTTATATTCAACTCAATTTTAAATCCGCTTATTCTTCATATCAGTACGCAGCAGTGCTTGAGAATAACCCTTTCATGCCGAAATCCACGGCTGCAAATGAAAAAGATCAGCTGCTGGCTGAGCAATTTTTGGAAAAAAGTATGCTGTATTTCCAAAGGGATCGTCTACTTAAGGAAATTGATGAAGCGCTCGATAAACATGACGAACAGGCATTTAAGAACTTAACCGAACAACTAAATCAATTAAAAGTACTTGGATGAACTAAAACGACCTTTCCGTAATCAGGAAAGGTTTTTATTTTTTATAAAACGCTGATAAAATCCACATTTTTGTAAAGACTATAGATATATGGTAAAGATGTAATAAAAAAATGGTAAAATGATAAGGAGTTGATTTAATAAATCGGGAGTGAAGAAAAAATATGAAGTGGACAGCAAAAGATCTGGATATGTATATCCAGTCAAAAGAGTATGTGGATACGGTTTTAATTCCATTGATTCCCATAACATTTGGAAGTCAAATTAAGCAAACTGGTTCAATGAATGAATTTCTTACCATTTTAAGCTCGGAAATTGAAAAGCAGATGAAAGGAAGAATTCTTTTAATGCCAACTTTTCATTATTTGAGTGATGAGGAGGATAAGATTGATTTATTAAAGCGTTGGACCAACAAAGTGAAAGAAAATAATTTTAAACATATTTTTTTTCTTACATCAGATATTGAATGGAAAAAGGAAGAGCGGGAATTAGAACATAATTTAGTATGGATTCCAGCCATCCCTCTTGAAACCCTAGAAAATAACCAAGCCAGGGAAATGATTAACCAGCAAGTTCTCCAGATCCTTGATATTTTCACTTATAATTGGAAAAATGAAAAAAAGTAGGATTTTTCGCATTATTTGACACATAGTTGCCACCTTTTGGGTTTTACAAATATTGACCTTGGTAAATTATTGAGATATCATGGAAATGTCCTAGTTTTATAGTGTTGCTATTTATTGGTCCTTTGGGCTCTCAGTATAGTAATAGAGGGGGGGAAAACGCATGAGCAAGCATAATGTTTCACGACGTCAATTCCTTAATTACACACTTACTGGCGTTGGTGGATTTATGGCGGCCGGTATGTTGATGCCTATGGTTAGGTTTGCAATTGATCCAGTATTATCAGCAGATAAAGGCGGGGATTACATTGCAACTAAACAAAAGGTAAGTGAACTGACTACCGAACCAACCCGTGTTGACTTTAGTTTTAAGCAGGTCGACGGGTGGTATGAGTCTGAAGAAACAAATACAGCTTGGGTTTATAAAATGGAAGACGGTAATATCGTTGCTTTATCTCCAATTTGTAAACATTTAGGCTGTACGGTAGCATGGAATACGGATAAGTCTAATCCGAATCAATTTTTCTGTCCTTGTCATTATGGCAGGTACACGAAAGATGGTGTGAACGTGAAAGGGACACCACCGGTTTCACCTTTGGATGTCTATGACACGAAAGAGAAAGATGGAATTCTTTATTTGGGTCAATTAAAACCGCATGGGGGGGCGTAAACATTGCTAACAAAGTTATATGACTGGGTGGACGAGCGTTTAGATATTACGCCATTATGGCGGGATATTGCTGACCATGAGGTTCCTGAACATGTTAACCCCGCGCATCATTTTTCTGCATTCGTATATTGTTTTGGTGGGTTAACTTTCTTTATCACGGTCATCCAAATATTGTCGGGTATGTTCTTGACGATGTACTATGTACCGGACATTAAAAACGCTTGGGAATCTGTTTATTATCTACAAAATGAAGTTGCCTTCGGTCAAATTGTCCGTGGTATGCATCACTGGGGAGCAAGTCTAGTTATTGTTATGATGTTTTTACATACTCTTCGTGTCTTCTTCCAGGGAGCTTACAAAAAACCGCGTGAATTGAACTGGATGGTCGGCGTATTAATTTTCTTTATTATGCTGGCATTAGGATTAACAGGTTATTTACTGCCATGGGATATGAAAGCGCTATTTGCAACAAAGGTTACTTTGACAATTGTTGATTCGGTACCGCTAATGGGACCAGCACTTAAGACATTGATAGCAGGAGATCCAACAATAGTTGGAGCACAGACATTAACACGATTCTTCGCAATTCATGTATTCTTCCTGCCTGCAGCATTATTTGCTTTACTAGCGGCTCATTTCTTGATGATCCGGAAACAAGGTATTTCAGGTCCACTATAAAAGAATTATGAACTGAGAATCATAAAAACCTTTTCATAAAGGAGGGGATTGTTC
>NZ_JBFUIB010000255.1:0-5422 GCF_056402095.1 Peribacillus sp. P4_C12 | reverse complement strand
ATCTTCGGGTTATACTTCATCGTACAAGAACCGAGTGGATAAAAGCCCGAATCCACCCCGTGATTCCGTTTGGAAAGAGCTGTATAATGACGCATGATATCTAATTCCGATACTTCTGGAAGCTCAGCCTCTTCTTGACGGATGTATTCGGCAGGAAAAATCTCTTCAAGTGAAATTTCTTCAACATCCATTTCCGGTAGACTGTACCCGATTCGACCGGACGTACTGATTTCAAAAATGAGTGATTGATCTTGATTATTCATGTTGATCCCCCAATTCCTGCGCAAGTGCATCAATTTCTTCTTTTGTTCTAAGTTCTGTTACAGCCACAAGCATATGGTCTTTTAGCTGTGGATAAACAGTCCCTAAGTCGAAGCCGCCGATAATTTCTTTTTCAAAAAGACTTTGATTAATTTCTTGGTAAGATGCCGGCAGTTTAATGACAAATTCATTAAACGATGGTCCCTCAAACACCACTTCTATTCCTTTTTCCTTTATAGCTTTTTTCGCATAATAGGCTTTTTGAATATTATTCACTGCCATTTCTTTGACACCCTTTTTCCCAAGTGCGGTCATCGCAACAGAAGCTGCCAAAGCATTTAACGCCTGATTGGAACAAATATTGGATGTGGCCTTGTCACGACGAATGTGTTGCTCACGAGCTTGAAGCGTCAGCACAAATCCCCGTTTACCATTTTCATCCACTGTTTGCCCGACGAGACGACCTGGCACTTTTCGAACAAGTTTGTTCGTGACCGCAAAGTATCCGCAATGCGGTCCGCCAAAAGCTGCTGGAATACCGAATGGCTGAGCATCGCCTGTTACGATATCCGCACCAAGGGCACCTGGAGGGGTCAATGCACCTAGTGCAAGCGGGTTACTTGAAACGATAAACATGGATTTCACACCATGAATGATTTCTTCCATTTCTTTCAACGGTTCAATACGTCCAAAGAAGTTTGGATATTGCACAATGACTCCCGCAATATCGTCTTTCGCCAATTCCTTTAAGGCAGCTAGATCTGTCACACCATCTTTAAATGGAATTTCAATGACTTCCACTCGCTGACCTTTCGCATACGTCTTAACGACTTCCCTTGATTCAGGATGTACTGCCGCTGAAATTAGAATTTTCTTACGTCGTGTATGACCGGATGCAAGCATCGCTGCTTCCGCTAATGCCGTCCCTCCGTCATACATGGAGGAATTGGCTACATCCATTCCTGTCATTTCACAAATCATCGTTTGATATTCAAAAATGGCCTGAAGCTCCCCCTGTGAAATTTCTGGCTGATAAGGGGTGTAGGCTGTATAAAACTCCGAGCGGGAAAGAACATGATCGACGATGACCGGTGAATAATGGTCATACACGCCCGCACCAAGAAAGGAGGCATAGTTTTTAAGATCAGCATTCTTGGAAGCAAGTTTTGATAATTCTTTCATTAAGGCTGGCTCTGATTTAGCTGGTTTAATGTCATATTCGCCTTGAAAGCGGACACTTTCAGGAATATCGTTGAAAAGGTTCTCAACAGAAGGGACCCCTATTACCTCCAGCATTTGTTGTTTATCCTGCTCTGTCATGGGTAAGTAACGATGTTTCATCTTAATGACCATTCCTCTCTATTTACGTGGTTTTTTATAAAAAGGTGTTTGTATAATAACAGCTTTCAATCGTTTTGAACGAATTTCCACTTCGACTTCAGAATCCATCACCGAATAATCTTTATCGATAAGTACCAATCCTACATTTTTCTTCAATGTTGGTGATTGAGTGCCAGTCGTAACTTCACCAATGACTTTATCCCCACTGTATACCTTATAGCCATGACGAGGAATGCCGCGGTCAATCATTTCAATTCCGACAAGCTTACGTTGTGCCCCTTTTTCCTTTTGTTCAGTAAGAACGGCTTTCCCGAAAAAGTCGGCTTCCTTATCCACTTTAACCGCAAAACCAATCCCGGCTTCAATTGGGGTAATATCTGGTGAAAGCTCCTGTCCATAAAGCGGAAGTTTAGCTTCAAAGCGGAGTGTGTCACGTGCCCCTAAACCTATCGGCAGTATCCCTTCTTCTTTTCCTGCATCTAGAATAGCTCTCCAAAGGGCCGGGCCATTTTCACTGTGGCTATATATTTCAAAACCATCTTCACCCGTATATCCTGTACGTGAAACCATCGTGGAAAGCCCATTTATCAGGACATTTTCCTTGAATTTAAAAAAGCCAATTTCACTCAAAAGTGTATCATTAGATATTTTTTGTAATATTTTCTCTGCCAAAGGTCCCTGCAGTGCCAACTGTGTATAATCGCTTGATACATCCGAAAGTTGGACATCCTCTGAACAATTAGCTTGTAGCCAGTTAAAATCTTTTTCTGTATTGGCGGCATTGACCACGAGCAGATAGTCGTCTTCTGCCTTTTTATAAATGATAAGATCGTCAACAGTACCGCCGTTTTCATAACACATAGCCGTATAAATTGCTCCGCCCTGTTTTAGCTTTGATACATCATTGGTCATCATTTTTTGTAAAAAGGAAAGACTCCCTGGGCCCTTCACATCAACCTCACCCATATGGGAAACATCAAATAAGCCAGCTTTTGTACGAACTGCTTCATGTTCGTCCTTGATACCCGAAAATTGGACAGGAAGTTCCCAGCCGCCAAAATCGATCGTTTTTCCTCCGTATTCACGATAAACCTCAAATAGTGGCGTTCTTTTTAAATTGGTCAAAAAATGACCCCCCTTAGATTTTTTAGATTTACTTTGCTCACTTTTCTAAAAGCTTCTTTCCATTCTGTCAGATCATCTTATACTTCTCATCCTGATTCATAATGTGGAAAAAAGGGCACAAAAAAGGACAGAGAAAGCCCTAAAGAGCTTTTTCTCTGTCCTGAAACCTGAAAGTTTACCTATATAATAGGCTTTCCCCTTTGGTGGCCGTTCTGCAACGAGCGGCGCTCTCCAGAGTTGCGTCCAATAAGAGTTCTTTTGCCTGAGAGATTCACTGCTAAGTTTGCTCCTTCGGCGCTACATTCGTAGTCTCTCCCCTTATCTTCACCCGCATATAAATGTGTCTCCACCAATTAGGAAAGTAATTAATCCTACTGATAGTTAGTAAAACCTCTGTGCATTTACAATATGCTTTTTCTACCAACTCTCCTTAAAACTTCAGAACTTAATGAATGATCTCTAGTCTGTTAATCTGGGATAAAGTAAGAGGCGGTTGCCCATACTATGAAAAACATGAACTACATTCATAAAAATGTACGCTTCTCTTAAGCGTTTGGGAAATTGGAATTTTCTAAATATACTTACATCCTACCTTAAGAAACTTTTCTCTGCAATATTTTTTACTGAGAAATATTTTTCTTACTTCACATATAAAATGTTCGGGTTTCAACCTTAAATAAGAAAATTATGATTTTAGAAGGAGTAGTTTCAATGAAAATTAATATATCCTTCAGTTCTGATTGGAATGACGAGTTTCTACAAAAGATGGAAAATGACGGTCCATGGGGCTTTATAAATTGGCTGTTCAAATGGAAGAAAACCTCATTATTCCTGATTTTGAAGGTTTACAGGCACCCAAGCATCTTCCACAGCTCACCCCACTTCCCCACCAATTGGAAGCGGCAAAGCAGGTAGTTGAAAAGATGAATGGAAAAGCCATTTTAGCTGATGAAGTAGGTCTCGGGAAAACAATCGAAGCTGGCTTGATTCTAAAGGAATATATGATCCGAGGTCTTGTTAAAAAAGTATTAATTCTTGTCCCCGCTTCACTTGTAAGTCAATGGGCTTTTGAATTGAATACCAAGTTTCATATTCCGGCTGTTGTTCAAAGAAAAAGCTATGTGTGGGAATCATGCGATGTTGTTATATCATCCATTGATACAGCGAAACGCGCTCCCCATCGAGATATCATTTTTAATCAGCAATATGACTTTATCATTATTGATGAAGCTCATAAACTTAAAAATAATAAAACGAAGAACTATGAATTTGTCCAAAATCTGAAAAAGAAATTTTGTTTATTGCTGACAGCTACGCCAATTCAAAATAAAGTCGAAGAAATTTTCCATCTTGTTTCGTTATTGAAACCGGGACACTTGGGAAATGCAACACTCTTTTCTGAGAAATATAAAGGCAAAGGCCGAAATGTTATTGAGGATGAGCACCTAAAGGAACTCGTCAACACTGTAATGATTCGGAACCGACGGGCTGATACTGGAATTGAATGGACAAAAAGGCAGGTGGAAACAATCATCATTGAATTTTCTCCAACTGAACAAGCCTTGTACGACGCTGTTTCCAAATTTAAGCCTATTTCAGATGGATCGAAGGGAAGTTCTTTTTCAGCACTCACGCTCCAAAGAGAAGCATGCAGCAGCAGAGAAGCCGTTTTTTATACATTGAAAAACATGAAAGCCAAATATGAACAGCCTTCCCATGACTTTTTAGCAAAGCTAGATGAGCTGTTTGAGAAGGTAAATGAAACAGAACAAAACTCCAAGGCTGAAAAAGCTTTAGAGCTCATCAAGAAAATTGATGACAAAGTGATTATCTTTACCGAATACAGAGCCACTCAGCTATATTTACAGTGGTATTTACAACAGAATGGAATTTCCTCAGTTCCCTTCCGCGGCGGCTTTAAGCGTGGAAAAAAAGACTGGATGAGAGAATTATTCCAAAAGCAGATTCAAGTTTTAATTGCTACCGAAGCCGGTGGGGAAGGAATAAACCTTCAATTTTGCCACCACTTGATTAATTTTGACCTGCCATGGAATCCAATGAGACTTGAACAAAGAATTGGACGGATTCACCGACTTGGCCAGGAAGAAGATGTCATGATATATAACTTTGCAACGAAAAATACAGTTGAAGAACATATTTTGAAATTATTATATGAAAAAATCCATTTGTTTGAAAAAGTAATTGGTGAATTGGATGATATTTTAACGAAGCTGGATATTACTAACATCGAAGAATATTTAATTGACGTGGTCGGCGAGTCCCGAACTGAGGGTGAAATGAAAATCAAGATGGATAATTTTTCATCGATGATTCAATTCGCTCAAACTATGAAGGAAGGTGAGATTCATGCAGCAACAGGAAATTCATGATTTTTTAATAACTTTCTTTGAAGCTAATGATTGTGAAGTACTAGAGAATGCCCCATCCCATATCACTGTTCAACTGACGATTGAAATGGATAAAGAGTTAATGAACCGTCCCTTTTATTGGCATTATCTTGAAAAAACGAGCGGGATTCCAAACCCAGCCCAGATTACCTTCATTACTGATCCTGAACAGGCTCCACCCAATATGAAAGGAGAACGAATTCACTTTGGTTCGCCCCGTCTCCATCAAATTATCGAATCAACAAAAAGGCTGGCTGGATATACTAGACTTTTCGAGGATACACTCC
>NZ_JBFUIB010000254.1:0-5459 GCF_056402095.1 Peribacillus sp. P4_C12 | reverse complement strand
GAACTGGTTTTTAAAGGCGAGTTCGATATGTATCGCTCTTAACTTTCTAGAAAAGGATGAAAGAACATGAAAATAACGATAGATGCAATGGGTGGCGATAATGCTCCCAAGGCACAGGTGTTAGGGGCAATGAAAGCTGTCGAGGCCTTTTCCGATGTAGAAATAACCTTGGTAGGCAATAAAGCTGAAATTAGTCCATACTTAACGGAACATGACCGGATAAATGTTATACATACAGAAGAAAAGATTTTAAGTACCGATGAACCAGTTCGTGCAGTTCGCCGCAAGAAAAGTGCTTCGATGGTATTGGCAGCTCAACAGGTGGCTGACGGAGAGGCAGATGCATGCATTTCTTCCGGTAATACAGGTGCATTAATGGCTGCAGGCTTGTTTGTTGTTGGTAGAATAGAAGGAATTGAACGTCCTGCATTGGCTCCGACCTTACCGACAATCGATGGAAAAGGTTTTGTTCTTCTTGATGTAGGTGCGAATTCCGATGCGAAACCGGAGCATCTGCTTCAATTTGCCATAATGGGTTCTGTATATGCAAAAAAAGTACGCGGTATTGAAAAGCCCCGCGTCGGACTTTTGAATATCGGGACTGAAGAAAAAAAAGGAAATGAACTGACGAAGCATGCTTTCACATTGCTGCAGCAATCATCAGAAATTTCCTTTATCGGTAATGTAGAAGCTAGGGATCTCCTTAACGGACCAGCAGATGTAGTCGTAACGGACGGCTTCACTGGCAATATGGTATTGAAGACCCTTGAAGGTACGGCTATGAGTGTCTTTAAAATGGTAAAAACAGCGTTGATGAGCAATCTGAAGAGTAAGATTGCTGCAGCACTAGTGAAACCGGAACTAAAAGGCATTAAAAATAAAATGGATTACTCGGAGTATGGTGGTGCCGGATTATTCGGTTTGAAGGCACCTGTCATTAAGGCGCATGGATCTTCCGATGCGAACGCTGTCTATAATGCAATCCGCCAGACACGTGATATGGTTAGCCATGACGTCATTCCGACCATTGCGAAGACGATAGAAAAAGATCAATAATTTATAGAGGTAGGGGATTAACTGATGGGTAAAATTGCTTTTGTCTTTCCCGGACAAGGTTCACAGTCAATAGGAATGGGTCAGAACTTATTTCAGGAAAACGAGCGAGCTCAGCACATTTTCCGAACAGCGGATGAAAAACTTGATTTTCCACTTTCTGAGCTTATCTTTAATGGAACACAACAAGAATTAACGGTAACCTACAATGCGCAACCCGCATTATTGACTACAAGTTATGCCTT
Organism: Peribacillus sp. P4_C12; assembly: GCF_056402095.1. Taxonomy (NCBI): domain Bacteria; kingdom Bacillati; phylum Bacillota; class Bacilli; order Caryophanales; family Bacillaceae; genus Peribacillus; species Peribacillus sp. P4_C12. The sequence goes on along the minus strand of NZ_JBFUIB010000254.1, from coordinate 4,161 downwards.
TGTTAGGGCATTAGAAGAAGAAGGTATCAAACCCGATTTTACGGCAGGACATAGTTTAGGAGAATATACTGCATTAGTAGCGTCAGGTGCAATTTCTTTTGAAGATGCCGTTTATACTGTCCGTAAGCGTGGCGAATTCATGGAAGCTGCGGTACCGAATGGTCAAGGCTCAATGGCTGCGATTCTAGGAATGGACCGTGAAGCACTTACTGAGGTAACTGCTGGAATTACTGCAACAGGGGAATCTGTTCAATTAGCTAATATAAATTGTCCGGGACAAATCGTCATTTCAGGGACTACAGAAGGCGTAAAGCTGGCTAGTGCAAAAGCAAAGGAAAATGGAGCAAAGCGGGCACTTCCACTTGAAGTAAGCGGGCCGTTTCATTCAGAATTGATGAAACCAGCGGCTGAAAAATTACAGAATGTACTTGATGAAGTGAGCTTTCAACAAGCGGAAATACCAGTGATTTCAAATGTAACGGCAAACCCTATTACCGCTCCGGCAGAAATTAAAGAAAAATTAATTGAACAGCTGTACTCACCAGTACTTTGGGAAGATTGCGTTAAAAAACTACTTGAATTAGGTGTTGATACGTTCATCGAAGTAGGCCCTGGAAAAGTATTAGGCGGATTAATAAAGAAAATTGATCGTTCTGTTAACATTTACTCAGTTTCTGATCTAGATACTCTAACTAAAACAGTTGAAGCATTGAAGGGGGTATAAGCATGATCTTAGAAGGTAAAAAAGCACTTGTAACTGGAGCGTCCCGTGGTATTGGAAGGGAAGTTGCTTTAGAACTTGCTCGACAGGGAGCAGATGTTGCTATCAATTATGCTGGCAGCGAATCGAAAGCCAATGAAGTGGTAAGTGAAATCAAGGCATTGGGCCGTAAAGCATTTGCGATTCAATGTGATGTTGCAAATAGTGAATCGGTAACAAGCATGATCAAAGAGGTCGTCGAACAGTTTGGCCGAGTAGATATTCTAGTTAATAATGCTGGTATCACACGTGATAACCTACTGATGCGGATGAAAGAAGAAGAATGGGATTCAGTCATTAATACGAATTTAAAAGGTGTGTTCCTTTGCACAAAAGCAGTCACTAGACAAATGATGAAGCAACGTAGCGGAAGGATCATCAATATGGCATCAATCGTCGGCGTTAGCGGAAATGCAGGGCAGGCTAATTATGTAGCGGCCAAAGCTGGAGTGATCGGCTTGACTAAAACTACAGCCAAGGAACTTGCATCAAGAGGGATTACGGTCAATGCGATTGCTCCAGGCTTTATCTCGACGGATATGACAGGGGAATTGCCTGAAGATGTCCAAAAAGCGATGCTGGATCAAATTCCACTGGCACGTTTTGGTGACCCTAAAGACATAGCTGCAGTGACGTCTTTCCTGGCTTCAGATGCAAGCAAATATATGACTGGACAAACACTTCATGTTGATGGCGGCATGGTTATGTAGATTTTCTTTGATTTTTTTCAAAATTAATTTATAATGTTTTGAGGGGAGGTGAACACATTGGCAGATGTATTAGAAAGAGTAACTAAAATCGTTGTAGATCGTTTGAACGTTGAAGAATCAGAAGTGAAACTTGAAGCTTCTTTCAAAGAAGATCTTGGTGCCGATTCCCTAGATGTAGTCGAACTAGTTATGGAATTTGAAGACGAGTTTGATATGGAAATTTCGGACGATGATGCTGAAAAAATCGCCACAGTAGGTGATGCTGTGAATTACATAAAAAGCACTATGTAATGAAATGTCCTTTGACTAAAAGCTCCGTTTTTTAACGGAGCTTTCTCTTATTAAGAAGCCTGAAGCAGCGGCCGATTTTAAGGGAATAAGTATACATCCAACTGAGCCTCCGTCTGCTTAGCTGTAAGCCGGCCGGCTAGTTTTCATTAAGCGGATTATACTGTATGATGGTACATAGGAAGGCTTGACAGGAATTCCTGCCAAGTTTCTTTTTATATATTGGAAAAATATGTTTTTTGAACCGTTGTGGAGGGTTTTGTGTGATACGTAGGAACGGAAATAATCGTAAACCATCAATCAAAGATAATAAATTTAAACAGTTACAAGAAAGTTTAGGTTTCTATTTTCAAGATGAAAATTTATTGAAACAAGCTTTTACACATTCATCTTATGTGAATGAGCATCGCCGTAAGCCTTATGAAGATAACGAAAGGCTTGAATTCTTAGGAGACGCTGTACTTGAACTGACTATATCTAAATACTTGTATCAAAAATATCCGATGATGAGTGAAGGGGAGCTTACAAAATTAAGGGCAGCCATTGTCTGTGAGCCATCACTTGTTGCCTTTGCCAATAGTCTTTCTTACGGGGAATATGTATTACTTGGAAAAGGGGAAGAAATGACAGGCGGAAGAGAACGTCCTGCCATGCTTGCGGATGTATTTGAAGCTTATATAGGGGCTTTGTACCTCGATCAAGGATTAGAGCCAGTTGTGCAGTTTTTGAAAAATGTTGTATTTCCGAAGATAGACGAGGGTGCTTTTTCTCATGTGATGGATTATAAGAGCCAGCTTCAAGAGCTCATACAGAGAGATGCTATCGGTGTCCTGCAATATAAAATTTTGCATGAAAAAGGGCCGGCCCATAATCGTGAATTTGTTTCGACTGTCTCTTTGAATGGAGAAGATTTGGGTTCTGGAGTAGGAAAATCGAAAAAAGAAGCGGAGCAGCATGCTGCCGAGCACGCATTGATCGTTTTAAAAGAAAAAAGCTCAACAAGATAGTTGAACAGTAGAGGAGGAAAGGTCATGTTCCTCAAACGCTTGGACGTTGTAGGATTTAAATCTTTCGCAGATAAAATTTCGATTGATTTTGTACCTGGTGTCACGGCAGTGGTTGGACCAAACGGAAGCGGTAAAAGTAATGTGACCGACGCAGTCCGCTGGGTACTTGGAGAGCAGTCTGCAAAATCGCTGCGTGGTGCAAAAATGGAAGATATCATCTTTTCAGGAAGTGACACGAGAAAAGCGTTAAATTTTGCAGAGGTTTCCCTGACCCTTGATAACGAGACCAATACCCTGCCGATTGACTTTCATGAAGTCAGTGTGACAAGACGGGTGTATCGATCGGGTGAAAGTGAATTTTTCATTAATAATCAAGGTTGCCGACTGAAAGATATCATTGAATTGTTTATGGATTCTGGTCTTGGTCGCGAAGCATTTTCTATCATTAGCCAAGGGAAAGTAGAAGAAATCCTAAGCAGTAAGGCAGAAGAAAGACGTGTTATCTTTGAAGAAGCAGCCGGCGTCTTAAAATATAAAACAAGAAAACGTAAAGCGGAATCGAAGCTAACGGAAACACAGGATAACTTAAACCGGGTCCATGATATTCTCCATGAATTAGAGGGCCAAGTGGAACCGTTAAAAATTCAATCTTCCCTCGCCAAGGAATATTTGGAGAAGAAAGAGGAGCTTGAACAAATAGAAGTAGCTTTAACCGTTTTTGAAATAGAAGAACTTTATGCAAAATGGGAAAGCTTGTCCCAAGAGCTTGAAAAACATAATGAGATGGAGCAACAAATGGGTGGCCAGCTTCATGAGCGGGAAGAGCATCTCAAAAATGTCCGGGGCAATCTAGCCACACTTGAGACATCAATTAATGGACTTCAGGAAATACTGTTGAATGCAAGTGAAGAGCTTGAAAAGCTTGAAGGCCGTAAAGAAGTATTGAAAGAACGAAAAAAAAATGCTGCCCAAAATAAGTCACAGCTTCAAAAAGCGATCGTAGAAGGTGAAGCAGCGGTTGAGCGTTTGTCTTTACAAAAGGAAAGAGAAACGGAAATTCTAAATGTACTCAACTCCGAAGTAAAGGGCATACAAGAAATTTTACATGAAAAGCAAAAAAGCCTAGGCCTATTCAATAGCGATATCGAAGCCATGATCGAAGTGAAAAAGAGTGACTACATCGAGTGGTTGAACAAGCAGGCATCGGCAAAAAATGAAAAGCAATACCTGCTTCAGCAGCTTACACAGCAGGAACATAAAAATGCCAAGCTTGATCAGGAAAACGAAAAGTTTTTAAAGGAAAGAACAGATATCACCGCAAAAAAAAAGGAATATACACAGCTGATGGAAAAGGTGACCAAGCAGCTTGAAGACCATGTTTCTTTTTTCCGAAATC
>NZ_JBFUIB010000253.1:0-5462 GCF_056402095.1 Peribacillus sp. P4_C12 | reverse complement strand
TGTCCGATGACTTGCTTCATTTTGCGAATGCTATGAATTTGGAACGGTTTACGCTAATTGGTCATTCCATGGGCGGAACAGTATCCTATCTTTTCGCGGAAACATATCCGTCAAGAATAGAAAGGTTGATTGTTGAAGACACTCCTCCTCCTGTTCCAGATCAGACGTTCGAAGTTCCTTCCAAACCTTCTGATCCCCTACCGTTTGATTGGCGGGTTGTGCCTTCGATTCTACGGCAACTTAATGAACCCAATCCCGAATGGTGGGAGCGTCTTTCGGACATTATCATGCCGACTCTTATTATAGGCGGTCGTTCCAGTCATATTCCTCAAAACAAATTGCAGGAAGTTTCTGAGCTTATACCGAATTGCGAATTGGTGACGATAGAAGATGCCGGGCACTTTGTGCATGATGCTAATTTACCAGCCTTCTTAGCTGCCGTAAAAAGTTTTCTTAATTCATGAGTTTCCAACGCTTTCACTGCTAGCCTAATTCTTATTAAACAAACGGGCGCAATTCTGTAGAAAGGATTGTGCTATTTCTTTATGTAGAGGGCCATTTAATTGAATAAGAGGTTGCATAAAACCCTGCTTTTTATGCAGCCATCAGGCGCTCTTGAGCAAGCGTAAACGATGATTTATCAACGAGGTATAATAAATCATTCATAAACGATAAATGCCGATAAGCGAAAACCCTTTGGTGCCAAGGGGTTTGGTTTTGGTTGGGTTCCCTTTAAGAAGCTTTTTGTAAACTGGGTTTGAATAGCGCATGTAATACAATTATTAATGATTTTTTACATCTTCTTCGAATATATTAATGGTATATGTTGATATAAATTGAAGGAGGATTACTTTGGATACTTTCCAAATACTTTTAATCATTCATATTATATTCGGAATAATATGCTTATTTTCAGGTGTAATAGCTATGTCCGCCAAAAAAAGAAGAGGTATTCATACAAAATGGGGTGAACTCTACCATGCATCTTACGTTGTAATATTTATTACTGCAATCATCTTGTCAATTTTGCGATGGGAAGAAATCGCTTATTTGTTTTATGTGGCCCTTTTTTCTTACTCCTTTGCGATTTATGGTTACCTTGCACGTAAAAGACGTTGGAAAAACTGGATTCATCACCACATTAGAGGTATGTTAGGTTCTTATATCGGTGCTGTAACAGCTCTTTTGGTTAATGTTGGGAATATGATTCCTCTACTTAACCAACTTCCCAAACTATGGCTTTGGTTTATACCTACCATCATCGGAACACCTTTGATTTATATCGTAAGCCAAAAATACACAAGAAATAAAAAAGAAGAACCGGGAAAAGAGTTGTCCAGGAAAGAAAACAACAATACTTTATAACAGAGCCTAGTATTAAAAAACAACATTATTTCTTTAACAGAACCAAGATTTTAAAAAAACTCTGATAATCCTGACTTATGTTAAATAAGGCACAAAGAGAAATACGTTATTCTTGTTCAGCAATYGGGCGCGATTYTTTAATAAGAAWYGCTTTTCTTAWWGAAYTAACAGGTGCTTTACTTCAATAAGMRAGGTTGCTGAGGCAGCCTTTTTCTTAAGCACTAACGGGGCAGATTAGTTTAAAATAATTAACAACATTATTGTTGAACTTTCAACAATACGGATGAAGCATAGTCATTGTATTCCATAATTAGTTCTCTTTGGAAAGTGGGTATTCTATGCAACAAATACTTAGAAAGATAGGTCAATTATCCCGGTGTATTGAAACAATTAGTAATATTGAATTTAAAGACTATAATCTTGGAAGAGGTCAATATTTATACTTGGTAAGGATAAATGAAAATCCAGGCATCATCCAGGGACAGTTAGCCGAATTACTTAACATAGACCGCACTTCTGTCGCCAAGGCGATAAAAAAATTAGAGTCAAATGGATGGGTTGAAAAAAGGGAAAGTTCTCTAAATAAAAAAGAACTCCAACTTTTCCCGACTGAAAAAGGGAAAGATATTTATTCTTTTTTAAAAAGAGAAGGTGACTATTCAAGTGAAGTAGCATTGAGGGATTTTAGTAAAGATGAAAAACAAATCTTATTATCAATGCTAGATAGAATGAAACAAAATATTGAACCAGATTGGCAATTAGTGAAGCGTGGAATAAAACGTGACTATTAATCATTTAGGAGATATTTAATATGGCAGAAGTTTTAATCGTTCCATACAATAGTGAATACAAGGAAGACTTAAAAAGACTTTCATACGAGTGGCTTGAAAAATATGTAAGTGTTGAACCTGAAGATGAGAAAATAATAAATAATCCAGAAGAAGTTGTTTTAAATTGTGGAGGTTTTATTTTCTTTGCTAAATACAATATTGAAATAGTGGGAACAGTATCATTAATAAAATTAGACGGAGAAAATGCATTTGAAATGGCAAAGCTTGCAGTAACAGAAAAATATCAAGGGCTGAAGATAGGACGCAGATTAATGGAAAAATGTATAGAGGTAGCTAAGTTAGAGGGTGCAAGCAAAATTGTACTTTTTACAAACCATAAACTAACTGCGGCAATAGAATTGTATAAAAAATTCGGCTTTTCGTTTGTTTCATTAAAAAATATCAAATATCTTGAAGCTGATTTGAAGATGGAATTAGAGATATAAATTCTTATCAATGAAAATTGAAAACCTTTTTTATTGTGCTAAAGGGTACTTAGCAGAAAAAGAGTCGGAGCTGCGACTCTTTTTCTTGTTCTATTAACTGAGTTGTAGTTCATCAAATATTGGGTTCTCATGAAGACAGCTTAATCTGTTAATCAATATTGTGAAATTTTCTACTTAAACTAACGGGGCAGGGTAGTTCCATAAACGTAAGCAACAGTGTTAAGAATGAATGGATTTGATACCTATAATTTTTTCGGTCACAAAAAAAACGCTATACTCTTTCCAGCGTTTTTCTCATAATACATTCTGCTATTGTTCTTTTCTTTTGTTTAAAACCCATTTTACTCCTATCGATAAAATAAACAATACACCAGCAGCAAGTGACACTGCCGAGATTAATTCCTGTCCTGTCATGGTGAGGGCTTTTGCCAATTCGACTGAATATGATAGGGCTAAGGCTGTCATTAGTTTTGAGAGTGAAGCAATCAGAATAAATCTGCAAAAAGAAACTCCGCCTATCCCCGATCCCAGGCAAATGATTTCATCTGGGAGAATCGGGATAATAAACAGAAGGAAAAGGATGGCCGTTTCATTTTTTTCTACATAGTTTTGGTAGGTTTGCAAGTGCTTTTCTTTTACTAAGTTTAATGCAAGCTTTTGTCCACCAATCCTAGCTATTAGGAACATGACTGCTATTCCGGCAATAGTTCCGAAAAAACCTAGATAAGCTGCGGTAAATGAGCCAAAAACTGCACTACCTGCAGGAATTGTTACAGCTTCAGGCAAGGGTAATATGATTGGCTGAAGGAAACAAATAAGTAGGAAAAGGAGTTTGACTAATAGGGTATTTTCTCCTAAAACGCTCTCAATACCGTTCGCATCTGCCAGAATCAAAAACTTTGTAGAATAAAAAATCAGACAGACAATAATCAAAAAAATGCTCAAGTACACTAAGGAAAGACTCGYAAGTTTTAAATAGTTTACTTTTTTCATTTTTATCAAGACAAGATTAATAGACAGAATGCCTATTAAGATGACTGTAAATATAACTTTATAAATTATCAGCAGCGATGGTAAAAATACAAAAACGCACATGGCTGCAAACGCGCCCATCAATAAATTCGTCCAAAACTCAGGCAGTTTCTTTCCAAGAACCACAGTATTCCTTCTCCCTTTAAGTGATATTTGTATGATTAAGTGTACTGGCTATGCCATCTTTAGAAAACAGACCTGGGGTTTAACTGAAAGTAAGACCTGAGGCTTAAATTTTGTGAAATCATTCCCATTATCATACTTTCAAATTCAAGGGAAAAAGGACCCTTAATTAACTAACGGGGCAGGATAGTTCCATAAGGAATACTGTTAAGTGACATTAAGTTTAAAACATAATAAAGTTGTTTAAAAACGTCAGTCATGTTTTTCCATTAAAGGGCCAGATTGTGGAGGATTGTACTTAAACGAGGTAGGATTGTTTAAGATCCACTATTTTTTTTAAAGTATCTCTATCTAATTAGAGTTGCTTTTGGATTGTCAACACTAAATCAAACAACTTTTTTAAGGGATAACTTTTTAAATTCTAGAGGGCTTACGTAGCCTAAAGTTCCATGAATTCGCAACTTATTAAACCAGTTCACATAGTCTCCAAATTCGAGTGTAAGCTGAGCTAAGCTTGCGAATGTTGTTTGATTGGCGAACTCAGTCTTAATGATTTTAAAGGTCGCTTCCGCGACAGCGTTATCATAAGGGCAACCTTTCATACTTAGTGAACGACCAATCTCAAATATGGTTAACGTTTCGTCAATCAGCTTCTTTTTACATTCATTCCCTCGATCTGTGTGGAAGAGCTGAATATCACGGAGGTTCCCTTTGATAGATGCAAACGCTCTTGCCACAAGCTTGGCGTCCTTGTTAGGTCCTGTGCTAAATCCAATAATTTCACGATTAAAGAGATCGACAAAGACACATATGTAATGCCATTTATTTTTGACTTTGACATATGTTAAATCGCTGACCACTACTTTTTTTTCTTTTTCTTGTAGAAATTCCTGATTTAATTCGTTAGCCTGGTCTGATTCGTTACATGAGGTCTTTTGCGGTTTGTACTGAGCGACTGTATAAGAGGAAACAAGCCCCTGTTCTTTCATGATCCGGCCAATTCGCCTTCTGGAGACCGTAAGGCCTCTTTTCTTTAATTCAACCTTAATCTTACGTGTTCCGTACGCCTTACGGTTTTTATCAAAAATGTCTAAAATAGCGTTTGTGACATCGTCTTCTGAGGTTTGTTCTTTTGCTTCGTAGTAATAGGTGCTTCGTGAAAGCTCTAGGACGCCACACATTGCTGATACCGAGTATTTTTTCTTTGTTCCGTTTGATGACATTTACTTTCGTCCTAGTATCAGCGCKGCTTGCTTTAAAATATCATTCTCCATCTGTAACTTCTTCTGTTCTTTTAGTAGTTTAATAAGTTCTTGTTCCTCAGGAGAACGGTTATCTTTTTCTTTAAAAAAACCTGTGTTTTCACTCTGTTGTATCCACCGGTCTAAAGAAGAAGGAGTAAGTTCATATTCTTCAATAAGAGCCTTACGGTTTTTCCCATTTAGGTAGAGTTGAATGATCTGTTGTTTAAATTCGGAAGTGAAYGTACGGCGTTCTCGCTTGGTCATTTTGAGTGCTCCCTTATCTGTAGAGAGTTAAGTGTATCTGCCCTTAAAACCTCTGTCCAGATAAGTGTAGACGATTCAGGGCAGGATTTACATTTTGTAGGTAAAGGTAGTCGATTGAATGGGATATGTTCGTGAAAAATTAATGATCACGACAGAAT
>NZ_JBFUIB010000252.1:0-5463 GCF_056402095.1 Peribacillus sp. P4_C12 | reverse complement strand
AGATAGTGCAGTTGTATTTCAGGATTATTCTTTGTTCCCTTGGCTAACGGCAGAAGAAAATATAATTCTTGCTTTAAAGCAGAAATTAAAAAAATCAAAAACAAAACAGGAATTGGAGCACTTAGCCCAAAGTTATCTTCTATTAGTCCAGTTAGGTCATGCGTTTAAAAAATATCCAGGAGAAATGTCAGGTGGGATGAGGCAGCGTGCAGCAATTGCGAGGGCGCTATCTTTAGGATCAGATTTAATGTTCATGGATGAGCCTTTTGGTGCCTTAGATCCAGTAACAAGAATTCAGCTACAAGATCTGATTCTCCAAGTAAATTATGAACAGCAGCGTACTATCGCATTTGTTACACATGATGCTGAAGAGGCTATTATTTTAGCGGATCGAATTGTGATATTTTCACCAGGACCACCTGGAAGTCTTGTTGAGACTATTAATGTACCTTTTCCTAAGCCAAGAAATCGTAAAAAGTTAATAGAGAGTTTAGAGTTTATTGAATTAAGAAATTATATTTTAGACATTATGAACAAAGGAATCTTTGAAAAATTAGAACAAGGCCATGAAATCCGTTCAGCAGGAGAAGGAATATAAATAATATTAAAAATGATTAGGAGGATGGTTGCGTGAGAAAGCGAAAGTGGTTATTCGGATTTGTGATGCTCTTTGCTTTAACGTTAGTAGCTTGCAATGGTGATGAAGAAAAAGCATCTACGCAAGAGAAAACATATAAATTAAAGGTTGGATATGGTCAATTATATGGAGCTCCTCTAGCAGATATTGCTAGAGCTGAAGGGTTTTTTGAGGATGAAAATTTAGAGGTAGAAATGGTTTCCTTTACTAGTGGGGGATTGGACGCTTTACAAGCTGACAAAATAGATATTGCATTAACATTTGGTACAGCAACACCTTTAAACTATATTGCCCAAGGTGCAGATTTTAAATTTGTTGGAGGTCATATGGAAGGTGGACAGCCGGTTGTCACAAAAAAAGAAAATGCAAGTCAATATAAAACATTAGAAGATTTCAAGGGAAAGAAAATTGCGACTATTCGTTTAGGAACACTTGATGTTGTCTTTAAGTCAGCGCTAGATGATGCTGGAATTGATATTCATAAAGATGTTGATTTTGTAGAAGTAAAAAGTGTGGCAGATGTACTTGAAGCTGTTAATTCTGGAAAAGTAGATGTTGGACTTTCCAATACAGGGCATATGACAAAAACAGAGGCATTAGGATTAACCCCTATTTTTTGGAGTAATGATCTAAGTCCAAATGATCTTTGCTGCCGAGTTACCGTAAGAGGCAATATAACTGGTGATAAGGCAGTTGCTTATAAGAAATTCATGAAAGGGCTAATAAGGGCAGAACGTGTAAAATTAGAAAATCCAAAGAAAAATTTAGAAGCCTCGAAACCTACTTTTAAACAATTACCTGAAGAAAGAGTGAACGAAATAGTTAATGAGAAACATTTAATCAATTCTGCAGACCCAAACAAAATGGAAGTAATTAACACGTGGAAAAAAATGCAAGATATTGGGTATATTTCAGACGTAGAAACTATTAATCTAGAAAATCACTTCGATCTTTCTATGTATGAAGAAGCATTAGATGAGCTGATTAAAGGGAATCCAAATGATGAATATTATAAACAAGTATTACAAAGATATAATGAGCAAAACTTAGACTTCAAATGATAAGGAGAATATGATGAAAAAGTTTTTTTCTATCTATATATATACAACGATAATTACAATTGCTTTACTCGCCTTATGGTTTTATATAACAAATTTCACGGGATGGTTAAGCCCAATTATCTTCCCATCTCCAGAAATAGTTGTTATGGCATTCTTTAAAGCATTAATTGAACTATTTCAAGGATTTGTAAGTTCTATGAAATTATTAGTCCCAAGTTTTGTGCTAGCTCTAATACTAGGAATTGGCGGGGGACTGTTCTTTGGTCTTCATCCAAAATCAAGGAAAATCTTAACACCATTTTTTAATGCTTTTAGTCCACTGCCTTTAACATTATTTATTCCATATGCTATTGCTTTGTTACCAACATTTGAATTAGCGTCTATTTTCATTCTGTTCCTTGCAGCTTTTTGGCCTATTTTTCTAGGCACGATTCAAGGTGTGTTATTGGTTGATAATCATTTTTGGGATAATGCAAAAACAATCGGGTTACAGCAGAAAGATTTGATTTTAAAAGTAATCATTCCAGCAAGTTCGCCATTTATATTAAGTGGTACAGGAACAGCACTTAATTTATCTTTTCTAATTTTAATGACCGCAGAAATGTTTGGAGCTAAATCGGGGATGGGCTACTTTATCCAGTTCTACACTGATTTTACTCAATATGATTATGTTTTAGCTGGATTAATTTTTAATAGTATCGTTATCTTATTGGTTATGTTTACTTTTGAAAAAATCAAAAAACGTATTCTTTTTTGGACAAACTTGAAAAATGAGGCCAATTAAGAGAAAAGAAAAAATACGAAGAGGAAACGAAGAAGACTAAGAAGTTTAGTTAAAAGAAAGATGATGAGGTTCTCTCTGCAATTTTAATTTTAATAGATTATAGAAGAGAATTTACTTTTGATGAAGGAGCTATTTTGTGAAATCGATAATATTTATACTATCAATTTTTTTGTTAATAGGATGTTCCGATTCAGGTAATAAACAACAATTAGAGCAACCGAAATCGTTGAAGGTATTATTGGAAAGTAATCCTAAAAAAATTAAGATCAATGAAGCTGTCGCTTTTACTGCAGAAGTGAAATATGGGAGCGAAAATGTTAGCAAAGAGGCTGAGGTTCAATTTGAAATTATTGAAAATGGAATATCAATTGGATCAGTCTTTCCTAAAAATAAGGGAGATGGAAAGTATTTGTTAGAAACAAAGTTTTTTGATCAAGGACAGAAAAAAGTGATTGCACATGTTAGCTATAAAACTTTGCATGAAATGCCGGAACTATCTTTCCAGGTAAGTAATTGAGAGGGGCCAGGTCATTCTAATGAGTAAAGAAAAAAAGCCAGTGAACTTCTTTATAAAAAGTTTAGTGACTGCGATTTTAGTGTTAGGACTTGGTTATACAATTTACACGAATTTAATTATTAAAAAAGAAGCAGTAACTATAGATCAAAGTAATCTTGCTCCTGATTTTACTTTGCAAGATTTAAAGGGTAATGAAGTAAAACTTTCGGATTATCGTGGAAAAGGTGTGATACTTAACTTTTGGGCAACCTATTGTCCACCTTGTGAAAAGGAGATGCCTTATTTGAATAACGTCTATCAAGAATATGAAGATAAGGGAATTGAAATTCTAGCTGTAAATGCGCAAGAACCTAGAATCATAGTCAGTCCATTTGTCTTAGAAAAAAAATTGAGTTTTTCCATTTTACTTGATCGGACTGGGGAAGCTATTGAGCAATATAAGGTTAATAATCTCCCCGTTACATATTTAATTAATGAAGATGGTGAGATTACTCAAACCATTTCTGGAGAACTGACAGAAAAGAAGGTTCGTAGTTATGTAGAAAGCATTATTCCGAATTAATGACTAGAGAGATTGTATTGATGCAAACCAAACACGTGTTTTATGGCTTGTGAAAAATGAAATTGTAAAAAATGAATAAATAATTTGAATAATTAGATAGCAGTGGGTAACAAAAGAGAAAAAGTCTCAGAATTATAGATTTCAAATATAAAATGGCGTTTTGAAAATAAAAAAATGAATTTATTTCATAGAATGGAGACGAATTAACATGACTAACCCCCTATCATTTTCTGCTTTTGTTATGAATACAGCATCTCACATCACTCACGGAATGTGGCGTGATGAAGAAGGTCATCAGTTGAACTTTAACGATGTAGATCTTTGGGTATCTTTGGCTAAGCGGCTTGAGGAGGGTGGTTTTGATGCCATTTTTTTCGCAGACGTAATCGGTTTGTACGGTGACCACCGTGGCGGTTGGGATTTTCATGTTGAAACCGGTTTGCAAATTCCCAGTAATGACCCAATAGTATTAATGTCCGCTCTTGCAGTGAATACAAAACATCTAGGATTAGCTTTTACGGCAGCTCCACTGCAGGAACCTCCCTTTAATTTTGCTCGCCGAGTTTCAACGCTAGATCATATCTCTAAGGGTCGCATTGCTTGGAATATGGTTACTAGTTCTTTGGAAAATGCTTTTCGCAACTTTGGTTACGATGAACTTGTCCCACATGATGAGAGATACAAGTGGGCAGATGAATATGTAGATGTATTGTATAAACTTTGGGAAGGTTCATGGGATGAGGGAGCGCTTTTACAAGATCGAGAGAGTGGAATTCATGCAGCTCCAGCAAAGGTTCATAAAATAAACCATGTTGGTGAGCGCTATAAAGTCGAAGGTCCGCATCTTGTTTCACCATCACCACAGCGAACGCCAGTGTTGTTTCAAGCAGGATCATCGCCTGCCGGCCGAGACTTTGCTGCTCGAAATGCTGAGGCTGTCTTTATTGTAGCCCCTGATCCTGAAAATGCTCGTAAGTTAATCAATGATACTCGACATCTAGCTATTCAAAATGGTCGGGATGGTAATGATATTCACTTTTATCAAGGGTTGTCTTTCGTCGTTGGGGAGACCGAAGAAGATGCTCGGCGTAAAGAATTTGAACTAGATAATAAGGTTGATTTCGATATGATGATCGCTCATATGGCAGGAGGTATGGGGGTTGACCTAGGAAACGTTGGGCTTGATACACCGCTTGAAAATATCGAAACTGAGGGAATAAGAAGCACATTCGAATGGTTAAAGCAAAGCACACCAGGACGTACGCCTAATGTTAAAGACATTGCCCAAATGCGTAGTAGAACGACACGTATCGTAGGGACTCCTGAAACAATTGCTGACCAGCTAGAGCTGTGGAGCAATGCAGGCGTCGATGGAATCAATGTAATAAATGCAACCATTCCAGGGTCTTATGAAGAGTTTATCGATCAAGTAATGCCTGTTCTTCGCCAGCGTGGTTTAGCTCGTGCTGAGAACGGTGAACCAGCTACACTTCGTCATAAGCTTTTTGGAGAAAATCGTCTCAGCGAGCGTCACCCTGCTGCACGATATAGAGGTGCTTTTGCCTCTAAAGAAGGTATTCAACAGTAATTAAGGAATTTTCAGATGACATTAGTGCTCAACCGGATGACGCATAAATAAATAGACAATTTTAATTTATAGTCTGAAAAAGGTATGAGGGCAATCACCTCATACCTTTTTTGATTTTATTGCAATTGTTATTATGCTGTTTTTTTTTGAATCCTATTTATTCATATTAACAACATTAAATGTGAACATTGTCATGATTTTAATAAGGGGGCACAAAAAAACCTTGAGTAAGTAGGCGGTGAAACCGTACATTGATACGCCATTTTTTACTCCCAAATCAAAGCAGATATATAAATATTGGACCTGCTGTTAAT
>NZ_JBFUIB010000251.1:0-5494 GCF_056402095.1 Peribacillus sp. P4_C12 | reverse complement strand
ATGTGCGCCAGGACTTCACGAAAGCGATGCAACATCTGGGCTGTATAGTTGAAAATCCAGAGCTATATCCTTTTTTGAACGGATGGGATAACTTGCTTCATTTTGCACGAATGCTACCTGATGTTGATGAGTCAAGGATCAATGAGGTGGTGGAACTCGTAGGTCTACAATCGAGAATTTACGATAAAGTGAAAACCTATTCCTTAGGTATGAGGCAGCGTCTAGGGATAGCTCAGGCAATGCTGAACCGTCCAAAGGTATTGGTATTGGATGAACCAACTAACGGCCTAGATCCTGCTGGAATTCGCGAAATGCGCGAATTCATTAGAAAGCTTGCGGATGAAGAAGGGATGAGTGTTCTGGTTTCTTCCCACTTATTAAGTGAAATCCAGCTCCTATGTGACCGGGTGGCCATCATTAAAAGTGGAGAGATTATTCAAACCGATACGGTGGAAAGTTTATTAACCACTCAAGAGCGGTTAATTTGGCGGGTGTGGCCTTTAGAAAAGGGAAAAGAAATTCTTAGCAGTTTTACGGAAATTACCGTAGATCAGGACAATATCATTACAGCTTTTAATGAACATGAAACGCCTAAGTGGAATGCTGCACTTAACGAAGCTGGTGTAAAGGTGTATGAAATGAATCGTAAGCTTCCGGGATTGGAAGAGTTATTTTTACAAATAACCGGTGGCGGAGGTGCTGGTATTGAATAACCTGATCCAAAATGAAATGATGAAGCTTCTGGCAAAGAAACGGTTAGTCATCATTGGTATCATTGTGGGTGTTTTAGTGCTGATGTTTACATATGCGCAATACAAACAAGTGAAAGAGCAACAGGAGAAGTTAGGTACTGATGATTGGCGTGCAGCTCTTCAGCAGCAAATCATTGATACCCAAAATCGGTTAGGATCAAACAGGATGCTAGATGAGTGGCGTGAACAGCTCCAGGTAAGTTTAAAACAGCAGCAATATTACCTAGATCATGACATTAACCCTTCAGAACCAGGGGCCACGACATTTACGCGTATGTTTTTAGAAAATGCTATTGATTTGTTCATCCCACTGCTGGTCATGATTGTAGCAAGCGATATGGTTTCTTTCGAAAACAGTCAGGGCACGATTAAACTTCTGCTTACAAGACCAGTGAATCGCTGGAAAATACTAATGAGCAAATATGTGACATTATTATTGTCCGTTTCTATTATCGTGGCTATGACAGCGTTATTGTCATATTTTTTATCGGGACTTGTTTTTGGGTATCATGGATGGGAAGCCCCTGTAATAACCGGTTTTGGATTGAATGGCATCGATGTAGATGTCAGTCAGGTTAGAATAGTTGAGCAATGGAGATTTCTATTAATGGATATGGGGCTTGTCTGGCTGGTAGCAGTAGTTGTAGGGACTCTCTCTTTCATGTTATCGGTTTTAGTTCGAAGTACACCTGCGGGTATGGGCATAATGCTTGCGGCACTCATATCAGGAGCTATTTTGAACAATATGGTGTCGTCATGGGAATCGGCGAAGTACTTCTTTATGGTAAATTTAAAATTAACTACTTATGTTAGCGGAACAGCACCACCTATTGAGGGAATGACCTTATTATCCTCCGTCATTACTCTTTTAGTCTGGTGGGCGCTTGCTTTGATTGTTTCTTTTACAGTATTTACTCGAAGGGATGTTTATTAAGGAAGGACAGCTTTGTAAAAATCAAGGCTGTCTTTTACTTTTTTTTACAGCGTATCCTTTTAAGTTTATAAAATGGATGATTTTCATTTGAATGAAAAATTCCTTCCAATGACTTCAGTTTCTAGTGAGAAGTTAAACTTGTTAAAGATGATATTTATTGTCTCCCGATACAAATTGTTAATATTATTTTTGTAGGCTCCCCCAAAGATGAAAATGGCTAGACCGGATTATGGGAAGTATGTGAATTGAATGCTATTGGGTTTTTGAATAATATCTTTTAAATAGTCAACAATAATCAAGCAACTATTGCTAAATGGAGGGGTTTCTATGACTACACTAAGAGAAATTATGACAACAGACGTGGACTGTTGCACTGTGGAAGATAATATATATGAAGCAGCAGTCAAAATGAGGGATGATGATGTTGGAGTCATTCCTGTATTGGAGAATAACCATTTAATTGGTGTCATTACAGACAGGGATATCGTTATCCGCTGTGTTGCCGAGAAAAAGCCGAATTCAACGAGAATAACCGATGTTATTTCCACGGATCTTGTAACTGGCACCCCTGATATGTCCGTAGAAGAAGCAGAGGATTTAATGGGGAATGAACAAATCAGAAGGCTCCCTATAATTGAAAATGACAAGCTGGTCGGAGTTGTGGCATTAGGTGATCTTGCTGTACACCATCAGACAAATTCAATTGCGGGAAATGCTTTAAGTTCAATTTCCGAGGACAGAGATCAAATTCAACACTAAAAACAAAACTCTGTTAGCTTTTGCTAACAGAGTTTTGTTTTTAAAAATATTTATTGAACCATCCTTTGATTTCTTCAACATGCTGAAGACGCATCTTTGGAGAACCGCTTCGCGATACTTCATGGGTTTCTCCTGGAAAGGAAACGAGTTGAGCTTCTTTCTTTTGTCGTTTTAAAGCAACAAAAAATTGTTCGCTCTGTTCAATTGGGCATCGATAATCCTTTTCGCCATGAAGTAAAAGTAAAGGGGTATTCACATTAGAGACATACTTTAAGGGTGAGTGCTGCCACAATTTATCCGCCGAGTCAAAAATATCACCCTCAATTTCCCACTCCGTAAAATAATAGCCAATGTCGCTTACGCCATAAAAGCTTAGCCAATTACTGATGCAGCGCTGAGTCACAGCTGCCTTGAAACGGTTCGTATGACCAACAATCCAGTTTGTCATGAACCCTCCGTAACTGCCGCCGGATACTCCTAATTTTTCATGGTCTATAAAATCATAGGTCGCTAGAGTATAGTCTACAGCGGCCATTAAGTCCTTATAATCCATTCCTCCATAATCTCCTCGACATGCATTAACAAAGTCCTGACCGTATCCCACACTCCCACGTGGGTTGGTGAATAAGACAGTATAACCTTCATTAGCCAAGGTCTGGAATTCGTGAACGTAACTATTAGCATACATCATATGTGGTCCGCCATGGATTTCTAAAATGAGTGGATATTTTTGGTTGTCTTTAAATTCGGTCGGTCTCATAATCCAGCCGTGGATTGTAAGCCCATCAACAGATGGAAAAGAAATAGGTTCAGGTTGTGATAAATATTTATGCTGTAAAAATTCATCATTCACAAAACTGATTTGTGCTTTTTCTCCATTCGTAAGGTTATAAACAAAAAGGTCACCGGGATGAACAGGTGTACTGATGGCGACAATGGCACGGTGACTTTCAGGATCTATGGTTAGACCGTATATATGCTGTGGGTCAAGGATTGATGGATACATGGCTCCTTCAATAGATCCATAATAAACTCCGGTATTTCCGTAATCGCTTATTAAAAAATAAAAGCCATGGCTATCGTTTGTCCATAAGATTCCTGGGTCTACTGCTCCGATTTGGAAATCGCCGATTGCAGAATCTCCTATTTGAACGTCCCATCCTTCCGTCAGGCACTGTATGGTATGATCAAACATTGAGTATAGCCAAATTTTTGAAAAGGTAGCCCCGGCAAACTCTTTGTTATGACCAATGAAGGATAGATACTGACCATTTGGAGACCACTTCGGGTCTTTAAAAAAACCAGAACTGCCCGTTATTTTCTTTGAAGATTTTGTTTCAAGATCCATGATAAAAATATCGCTGAAAAGATCGTCATCGCTTTTTTCAGCTTCTTCGCATATGTAAGCAATCTGCTTCCCGTCAGGAGACCAGGCATTTGGGCGATAATCGATGTTATTTTCTGTTAGCAAGATGTTTTCGTCTTTTTCTATATCTACTATAACAAGCTGTTGATATAGCTGATCAAAATAGCCTCTGCCATCCCATTTATACTTAAGTTGGTCATAGCGCTGAACTTCTTTGGACAGGTCCTTTTCTTCTTCCACAGTAAAAAGGGCTTCACCCTCCTTTAACCCGGTTGAAAGTAACAGCTTTGTAGAGCACGGGGACCAAATCGGATTTGTTGCTCCGTTGATAAAATGGGTTATTTGTTGAGATTCCCCGCCAACGGTAGAGATTAAATGGACTTGTTTTTTTCCTGACCGGTCTGATATAAAGGCTATATTCTTTCCGTCTGGGGACCAGCATGGAGATGTATCTCGGTTTTCTCCAAATGTCCATTGCTGTGTTTCATTCGTAATCAAGCTGAACATATACAAGTTGGAAACGTATTTTTCTGTTTTTTCATCAATTCTTGTTTGAAYATAAACCGCCATGCTACCATCAGGTGATAACTTTGGATCGGTCACTGATTTCAAGTGGAATAAGTCTTTTGCTGCTATTCCTATTTTGTTCATGCTTTTCACCCTTTCATGTTTCTCATAGTTATGTATTTCGCTAAAGAGAAATATAAACCCTTTAGTAAATATTTTACTCATAAGTATTATTTATTGAGAAACGAAGGATTTGAAAAAAATCCGACCTTTTTAAAAAGGACGGATTGATCAAGATATATGGATAAATAAATTGTTAATAGGGTGTTTCCTTGATTAATTAGACTTGTGTTGTGTATGTGGACGGTGCGGCGGAATTTGGAAATTGTGTTCTTCCATCATTTTATAATGCTTTTCAAAGTGTGAAAACATTTTATCGGCTTCTTCCTTAGAAAGTGCCCCGTACTCTACGTATTTTTCAATTAATTTCTTTTTGTCCGCTAGAATCTGTTGTTGGATTTTTGCGAGTTCTGCCTTTTGGGCATCGGTGAATTGTACGCTTTCTGGTTTATCAGATTTTTGAGTATCCATTGCTGAAGCCGGGTGATTCAAACTTAACAAGAATAGGGAACAAACGGCAAAACAAATGACTAAAAACTTTTTCATGAATAAACGTCTCCTTTGTTATCTGTCTTATTAAAGCTGTGGAACCTATTTAAAAAACTTGCTATTGTGCCTTCTAATAGGTTTCTCAGCTGCAGGAAGAATTACTTTATACCTTTTTATCTTTTACAGCATTAACAGATATATGTAATATTTTTCTGTTCATTCGCTAGATGGTTTGTAAGAGGCAGAAATGGGTAATGTAAATTTAAGGTTGAAACTTTTTCATCACGGAAGTGAAATTTATGGAGTTAGATGATTAGTATGACTGAAAAGAAAGGAAGATTATAATGTTTTGGACGATAATTGGGGCATTAATATTAATATGGGTACTTGGTTTAGTGTTTAAAGTGGCCGCGGGCTTTATTCATATATTGCTTATCATAGCGGTCATTCTTATACTTGTGAAAGTTTTTCAAGGGAGAAGACGAGTGTAGATTTACTTGCGATTCGATGGTCATACGCAATAGCATTTATGAGTGTTCAAATACAAAGAGCGCCCTCGCATATAGG
>NZ_JBFUIB010000250.1:0-5519 GCF_056402095.1 Peribacillus sp. P4_C12 | reverse complement strand
CTTAATCCCTTCCTATTCCTTTTTATAAGACCCCTCGTGTTGAAGCAGCCATTCCTTCCTCCATAAACCACCTGCATAACTGGTTAAAAACACCCGGAATTCTATTTAATCCATATGTCTCTTTTGTAATTTCTACTTGTACTTTAAAGGAATCGGCATAAAGGTTAGTGAATATCATTGATTTTATACTTTAAGGCGAAAAATATTCCTTGTATTCGGCAATACCTATTTATATTTCCCTAGTTTCTTCCCTTAGCCATCCTCTCTCTTCTTCATTTAAATAAGGAGCTAGCTTCGTATATACCTCTTGATGATAATTGTTTAACCATTGCTTTTCACTCTCTGTTAACATATCTTTATTGATACCGGCTAAATCAATTGGGCAATACGTAATTGTTTCAAACTTCATAAATTGACCAAACTCTGTTTTCTCGTCTTCAACTACTAACATCATATTTTCAATTCTAATTCCATATTTACCTTCAAGGTATATTCCCGGTTCATTCGTAATAATCATGCCTTTTTCTAATGTAACATTATTATTATTATTCCTTATGCTTTGTGGTCCTTCATGAACATTCAAGAAAAAACCTACCCCATGTCCTGTCCCGCATTTATAGTCTAAACCATACTGCCATATTGGTTGCCTTGCTAAAACATCTAAGTTAGAGCCTGTAGCTCCGTATAAATATTTTACTGAGCTTAATGCAATAAATCCTTTTAACACCAAAGTAAAATCTCTTTTTTGTTCATCGGTAAGTTTTCCTAAAACAATCGTTCGTGTAATATCTGTTGTTCCATCATAATACTGTCCGCCTGAATCAATTAAAAAAAGACCTTCATTCTTAAGAGTAAATTGCGTTTCTTTATTGGCTTTATAATGCATCATCGCAGCATGTTCTCTATAACCTGCTATCGTATCAAAGCTAGGTCCAACATATCCTTCCTGAGCCCTTCTGAAATCTTCTAATCTTTCTTCTGCAGTAATCTCTGTAATTTCTTCTTTGTCTACAACGTTTTTTAGCCATTTTATAAATTTCACCATGGCTAAACCATCTTTTATTTCACACCATTTTACATTTTTTATCTCAACTTCATTTTTAATAGCTTTTAAATTAGTCGTGATGTCAGGAATTTCAATTTTCTTTGTAATACTGTTAATGGCATTATATAATCTGCTATTTGTTTTATTCGTATCTAAAATAATGGTATCTCCGCTTGAAAGATTTCCTAAGAAAGTTTGTATTTCATGATTCGCTTTTAACTTGATTCCTTCAGCCTCCAGTTCTAATTTAACCAAAGGGGAAACCTTGCAAGAATCAATAAATAAATAACATTTATGTTCTCCTACGATTACATTAGCTATTACAACTGGATTGTTAGGCACATCGGCCCCTCTTATATTCAAAAGCCATGCAATGTCATCAAGGGAAGTTAAAATATAATAATTTGCTCCTATATTTTTCATTTCTTTTCTTACTTCATTTAATTTTTCCACTTGTGATTTGCCTGCATATTTTACGTCATGAGTAAAAATTGGTCCTTTAGGAATCTCCGGTCTATCTTCCCACAGATCACCAATTAAATCTTGATTCATTTTTAATACGATTCTCTTTGCTTTTAGATCTTTTTCCATCTTTTTAAGCATATTAATTGAAAAAACATTTCCATCAAAGCCCACAATGCTTCCTTCATTAAGAACATCTGCTAGCCATTCTGAATAAAATGGTACCCCTGGATCCACCATTCTAAATAATCTGATTCCTGAGCCCTCAAGCTGCTTTTCTGCTTGAATATAGTATCTACCATCTGTCCATAACCCAGCATCCTCTAATGTAATAACTACAGTACCTGCAGACCCTGTAAATCCTGATATCCATTGTCTACATTTCCAATGTTCTGCTACATATTCACTCTGATGTGCATCAAAACTGGGAATTATATAAGCATCCATTTGATTTTCTTTCATTAGCTGTCTTAACTTTTCGACCCTATCCCTGATATTCATTACTAATACCTCCATTTTCCTTAAAACTAAATTCTTTATTTTCACGATCATATAGCCATGCAGCTAGTACTATACTAATTATTCCGGCTGTAAGCTTTGATATGATAAACGCTCCTAACATTTCTGGGGCTACTCCTGACACAAATCCAAATTGACCTCCAAATACAAATGCTCCACTTACTCCAAAGGCAGTACATACCACTTTTCCTTTAGGATTCATTTCCTTAAATGTTCCAAATATCAACAGATTACTAGCCAAACTTCCTAGAATGCCTGCTACTGACACTGAATTAATTCCAAATTTCTCCCCTATTTCTTTAAAACTATTTTTAAAAATTCGATTGATAAGTGCTAGCATAGGATATGCTCCACCTAAAACAAATGCGATCTTGCCTACTATTACAGTAGATTCAGATAGTGGTGCTAATCCTGAGACAAGCCTTACACCAAAAATCACATCTATACCTTGTAAAAGTAATCCAACAGTACTCAAACTCATTATAAGCTTTCCAAATACATTAAAAACTTTTATAAAAACATGAGGAGCTTTTAATAATCCTGCTCCTAAAATAATGGCAAAAACAAATATAGGTACCAGATTCCATACTAATATATTGATATTTATTTTTTGCCATAAGCCTGCTGCAAGACATCCTATTGGTATAGTAATAATTCCAACCAACACACCCTTAGAAAAATATTTTTCATCCTCTTTAGAAAGCATCCCTAACGCGACAGGTATTGAAAAACTAATTGTGGCTCCTAATGTAGATGCGATGATAATTCCTGAGAATGCCCCCATTTCCTCTGTCAATGCTAGCTCATTAGCCATTTGATAGCCCCCCATATCTACAGCTAAAAATGCTGCTGGAACGATAGAAGGATCTAGATGAAAAACTCTAAAGATTGGAATAATCTCAGCGGATAAAAAATTTGTAAATATAGGGGCTAAAGAAAGTATTCCTATCATGCCAAGCCCTAAAGCTCCCATGGTCTTTATGCCTTCCTCAAATTTCCCACCCAGTTTCAAATGATTTCCGGTAATATAATCAATAGCTCCGATTACAAAAAAAGAACCGATTAGATATAATACAAATTTATCCATAGTTATGATCACTTTCTATTTACTTTATATAATGTCTTTACTAATCAGCATCTGTAGTATAAAACCCACTATTGTAGATATAATTAGGCGTATTAACAGCTATAAGCTTGACCTTTTTGTTCGTATAATTAGCCCAATTGTGGGCAATATTTGAGTCCATATGAACACTGTCACCAGGATATACTTCATGCCTCTTACCATTTATGTAAACTGTTAATATACCCTCTAAAACATAAATGAACTCTTCTCCCTTATGCTTATAGGATAATATTTCTTCATCTTTCTTTTGAGGAAGAATTTCTATAAGCCTTGGAAAAAGTTGTTTATTTTCTAAATTTGTACTTAAACTATACTTAATAAAACCACCTTCTACTGAATCCATTAATTCTTGTTCATAACTTCTTAAAACCATATCTTTCCTTTTAAGTGGATAATCAAAAAAATGTGTTAAATGTACTTCCAAAATATCAGCTAGTTTTTCAAGTGAATCAACTGCTATGGTAGTAAGCCCCCTTTCTAATTGAGACAGAAATCCAACAGATAGTTCGCTTTTTTCACTTAACTCTTTCAAAGTAATTCCTTTTTCAGTCCTCAATTTCTTTATTTCCATTCCTATATTCATCACTTCACCCCGAATTTTCATTATTGTGAATAATATAATATATATTAGAGCAACACACAATATATTATGAAATAATTTCATAAATATGAAAATCATTTAATTAACGTAATCATCTATTCTCTCAAGAACAGTCCGTAGAATTACACAATCTGGCACAAAAAAAGACGCTTGATCTATTAGATCTATGCGCCTAGATTGTTAGATAATAAAATACGAAAAAGCGCTATCTTATTGTGCCTTACTCAACTAAAGCGCCAATAACTCGAAGGAGAGTAAAGATACAGTCTGCCTACAATTTGATCAACCAACCTCAGTCTTCTGGTTAGGTCATGTTTTTTAGGTACAGATCTATATTCAAATGAGGAAAAATTTTCGAGCTTTGAGCAAGTTTTGAAACTTCTCCCTGATTTTGTTACATTGTAAATAGTTGAATTTGGATGATTACTTTCAAAAACAACCACCTAAACCGTTGTCACAATAACGTTCTAAGTGGTTCTATTTTTAACCTCACTTACTTATGATACGGTTCATCACTAGTAATCCTAAACTACATCAATGACAATATGCATAATTGTTAAATAAGAGTAAAAACCCTTCTTCAACTAAACTGCCCCTTTAGTTTAAGTACAATATTTCACAATCTTATCTATATACATGAATATACAGTTTTCTTTATAGGTGTTGTTCAATTATCTGACCCTATAATGGAAATAAGCGCTGTTCCTTGTTACAGAAAAGCGCCCGATTGTGGAAGAAGAACATTACATGTAACATTTTTCTACATTAAAACACAGGTGGGGTAACTGAAAATAATACAACTGCATTTTCACT
The DNA here is from genome assembly GCF_056402095.1 of Peribacillus sp. P4_C12. Taxonomy (NCBI): domain Bacteria; kingdom Bacillati; phylum Bacillota; class Bacilli; order Caryophanales; family Bacillaceae; genus Peribacillus; species Peribacillus sp. P4_C12. The sequence goes on along the minus strand of NZ_JBFUIB010000250.1, from coordinate 953 downwards.
AAAATTATTTTCCCATTTATGTTTCAAATTTGCTGGTATTTTCACACTATCACCAGCTTCTAATAGATATTCTTCTTCACCTAAATACACCTTAATTTTTCCTTCTAAAATAAATGCTACTTCCTCTCCTCTATGTTCTAGAAGATTTTCTGACGAAGAAGTATTCGAAGGAACTTTCATAATCGCTGTTGCTAAATTACCCGTAAAATTAGGTGACAATAACTCATAAGACAAATTATCAATGATCATTTTCTTACGTTTACTAGACCTAACGATTAAATCCTCCGTAATTGTTTCTTCAAGTAAAAGACTAAAAGTTGGAACATTCAGGGTTTTAGCTAAGACCTTTAGGGTTTGAATAGAAGGATTCGCCAAACCTCGTTCAATTTGGCTTAACATTGAAGGTGTAATTTCAGCTAATTTTGCTAACTCTCTACTACTCAATCCTTTAGCTTTTCTATATTTTTCAACTTTCTTACCAATATCTATATTTTCCATAATCGATACTCCTTAACGAAATGTTAAATTTGATTTAAATAAATTAAATTAAAATTAACATAGAGATAATTGTGTGTTAAACTGTATTAAAATTTATTTAATTATAATTTATAACACAACTCGTTACAAGAAAACTTAGGAGGATCAAACAAATGAAAGAGATTGAAAGCAAAGATATACAAACATGGAAAGACCAATATCCTTTACTAAACAAGCTCATTTCGATGGATGAAGTATTTTGGCTCAATCCAAATGTAGAAAAATTTCAAACGGGCATTAAAAAATCCCCCCTTACTCAAGAAGATGTAAGAGATGCAGAGGAAAGGTTGAAGCGTTTTGCTCCATATATCGCCAAAGTTTTCCCTGAAACAAAAGGAACGAATGGTATCATAGAATCTCCTTTAGTGAGAATTCCTGCCATGAAACAATCCTTAGAACAGGATTATCAACAACCT
>NZ_JBFUIB010000249.1:0-5523 GCF_056402095.1 Peribacillus sp. P4_C12 | reverse complement strand
TAATAAGGTACGTGAAGTATTTCTTTCCCACTTTCGTTCAATGGACCTAACGAATTGGCGTAAACCGAGAGTACTTGAACAATATGATGTCACACCTGAGTGGGTTGTGTATCATTTGATTGAACATGAATCACATCATAGGGGGCAGATTTTCCAATTGCTTAGCAATTTACGGAATGATTAAGATGTTAAAGAATGGGGAATTTTTATCCCTTTTGAACTAACGGATTGGCTCCAGTTAATTAACAAGCCAATAAGCGAAGGCTTGTTTAAGAACTTATTATTACGCAATATCAGCTAAATCAAGTCGTTTAGTTATTTGCAACGAAAATAACATTCATCGGTATTTTTTCAATGATAGAAAAAATACTATAATTGAAATATAAGTCAAAATTTTCCATAATAATCTGATAGTTACATGTATAATAATTGATAGAAAACTCACCATTGTTTTGCTAGCCAAACTGTTGAATAAAAAGGAGTGGCAATGATGGAAAGGAAAAAAATCTTTTATTGGATCATCCCGATTCTATTAATTGTCTTTTTAGGCAATGCTGTGTACGCTACAGAACAACAAGAAACATCTAAAGTGAAAGAATCTTCTGCATTAAAGGGGCAATTCTACCTTGAAGACGTAGTAAAAATTTACGTACCATCTACATATAATGTTGATCAACCAATTGATAATACTCCATATGTAAACAAGTCATTAGAAGAATTCTCAAGAATGTTTGGAGGAGCAACAGCCATCGATGGTACAGGATCATGGCTATCTGATGATAATCAATTGGTTARGGAGAAAGTAACGATTGTATATAGCTATGTAGAAGACTTGGATAAGAAAAAAATTAATCAAGTAGTTGCTTATACCAAGTCTCTAAAGGAAGAGATGAAACAATCATCTGTGTCTCTTGAAGTGAACGGGAAGATGTACTTTATTGAATAACCGATTTAAAGAAGCTTAGAGATTTTATATCTCAAGGCTTTTAGTCCTCAAGAATAAGATTTTATAGGTGAAATGAAAGTTCCAATAGAACAAACTGAGATCCTTGAAAAATGGAAATAAGTAATGAAAATCTTATGCTAAATCATGTAACAAAGACAGTCACAAAACAGGGTATGACTTCAGCTAATTTCTGATTGGTCATTCTTCGGAAAAAAGTCTTGGGATGAACTTGATGCTAAAGGGTTGGATCTTAAGCCTCTTTATTCGTAAGCTACAAAGCATAGTCTTGCCAAAAATCTTTTTTTAGGAAATGGAGAAGAAAATCATGAAAAGCAAAATCCAAAAAATCACAACAAACTTGTGGTTTGATACACAAGCTGAACAGGCAGCGAAGTTTTACGCTTCTATCTTTAAAAATTCCAAGATTGGAAGAATCACTCACTATGGAAAAGAGGGGCATGAAATCCACGGGATATTAGAAGGAACAGTAATGACCGTGGAATTTCAACTGGAAGGCCAGGAATTCGTAGCATTAAATGGCGGTCCGCAATTCAAATTTACAGAGGCAATATCATTTATCGTCAATTGCGAGTCACAAGTAGAATTGGACTATTTTTGGGAAAAACTCTCCGAAGGCGGAGACGAGAAGGCACAAGTGTGCGGTTGGCTGAAAGATAAGTATGGTGTTTCATGGCAAATTATTCCTACGGTCCTAACTGAGATGCTAAGCGACCACGATCCAGAAAAATCAGCAAGAGTTATGAATGCAATGCTCCAAATGAAAAAAATTGACATCAAAACATTAAAGCAAGCGTATGAGGGATAAGGTTACAAGTTGTTTGAGGTATTAAAAATGAATTTCTTTGTTGTCACTTTACAAGACCATTTAATAAAAAGTTTGATTAAAAACCTGTATAAATGTATACAGGTTTTTTAGATTGTTCCACTGAACTATCCTCGCTATAGGTCCTTTTTCTTATCTCTAAATATTAACAGTGTTGTTTAACAAATCCTTATTTTGATATTGTTGCAATTAATTTATTGACAATTTAAAATATTGTTGTTATTTTAATGTTACCGGTAACACACTAGTAACAAGAGGAGGTCAAAATGATTATTGATGCTCATCAGCATTTTTGGAAGATTGACCGAGCTGACTATTCTTGGCTTTCAAAAGATATGGGAGTCCTCTATCAAGATTATCTTCCAGAAGATTTAAATCCCTTATTAGAAAAACATGGTATTGCTGGAACTGTACTTATCCAAGCTGCTCCTACATATGAAGAGACTTTATTTCTTTTATCATTGTATGAGCGGTATGACTGGATTTATGGTGTAGTCGGCTGGATAGACTTATCTTCTCCAGCTTTTCCGAAGCAACTAGATTCGTTAATGAAACGACCGGGAATTGTTGGTTTGCGTCCAATGCTCCAGGATTTAGAAAATAGTGATTGGATATTACAAGAGCAAGTGATAGAAAATTTAAAATGGCTTATTAGATATAATCTTCCATTAGATTTATTAATTAATAATAAACACATTTCATCGATTTTAACTTTATTGAAAACGCTTCCGAACTTAATGACAGTAATAGATCATATGGCTAAACCGAATATTACTAAAGGGGATTTAAGCGAGTGGAAAGAGGATATGTACGCTCTATCACAGTTTCCCAATGTTTGGTGCAAAATGTCGGGTTTAATGACGCAAGCGAATCCAGCTATGTGGAAAACTGAAGATTTTGAGCCATATATTCATCATATTGTGCAAACATTTGGTCCATCCCGTTTGCTTTTCGGCAGCGATTGGCCTGTATGTTTATCAGCTGGAAGCTATGATGACGCACTGCAGATTATCAAAAGAAATGTACCGGAAAATTTAACCAATAAGGAAATGGATAAAATATTTTTTAATAATGCGAAAGCCTTTTACAAATTAAAAGAAAGGGGAGATAGCCATGAGTAAAGTAGGCTATGAACAGGACGTTACGAGCATCGTTATGTCTGATCAAGATAATGTAGCGACTCTTTTGAAAGATGTAGAAGAAGAAGAAACATTACTATACGTCATCAATGGCCAAAAAGCGGTATTGACAGCCAAGCAATCGATTCCATTTGGACATAAAATCGCAATTAAACCGATTGAAAAATTAGCAACGGTTATCAAATATGGAGAAGTAATCGGTGCAGCGACAATTGATATCGAACCTGGTGAACATGTCCATGTACATAATATTGAAGGAATCAGAGGAAGAGGAGATAAGGCGGAAGGGGAGAAACAACGATGAGCATGATAAAAGGGTACCGTCGTTCAAACGGGAAATTTGGAATACGTAATCATCTGTTAATTATCCCTACTGTCATTTGTGCAAATCACGTAGCCAATAGAATCCAGCAAGCTGTACCAGACTCTGTAGCTATTCCGCATCAGCATGGCTGCAGCCAGATTGGTGATGACAAGGAACGTACACACAGACTTCTTGGAGGAATGGGGAAAAACCCAAATGTAGGTGCAGTTCTTTTAATTAGCTTAGGCTGTGAGGTTATTGATGCTAAAGTTTTGAAACAAGAAATTGAAGAAGAAACAGGAAAACCTGTTGAGTGGCTTGATATCCAAGATGCAGGCGGAACGATAAAAGCTATTCAAAAAGGGTCTGAATTGGCAAAAAGCTTATTCAAGGAAATCGAAAAAGTGCCACAAGTAGATGTTCCTATTTCAGAATTAATACTAGGTGTGAAATGCGGCGGTTCCGATGCTACATCTGGTCTGTGCAGCAATCCCGCTTTAGGAAAAACAGCTGATCAGCTCTTAAATCAGGGCGGAACCATTGTAATGGGTGAAACAACTGAAATTATCGGGGCTGAACATATTGTCGCTCAAAAAGCTGTGAGCGAAGAAGTGGCAAATAAGCTATATGCCTATGTTAATAAATTTGAAAAAGAAGTAGAACGCATTGGGGCAGATATGCGTGGCGGAAATCCAAGCCCGGGTAATATAGAGGGAGGCCTGTCTACTATCGAAGAAAAATCTCTTGGCTGTATAAGTAAAGCAGGTACTGCTCCCTTGAACGATGTATTATCTTTTGCAGAAGAAATTCCAGGGAACGGCTATTACTTCATGGATTCACCAGGGAATGATATCGAGTGTGTATCGGGTATGGCTGCCGCTGGTGTTCATATGGTCTGCTTTACGACAGGAAGAGGGACACCGACTGGAAACCCAATTATTCCGGTCATCAAAATAACGGGAAATGAACATACTGCCATCAAAATGATCGATAACATTGATATAGATACAAGTCCTGTAATGAAAGGAAAAGAAACAACAGAAGAAGCAGGAAATCGTATTTTCGAAACGGTTCTTAAAACAGCACAAGGTGAGCTGACAAAAGCTGAAATTTTAGGCCATCAAGAATTTAGTATCAGCCGAATCAGCATCAGCCTATAAAACAAATAGGAGAAGGAGGATCTATATATATGAGTAAATTAAAAAATCGAACAGCTCTTGTCACAGGTGGTAGCCGAGGGATTGGGGCAGCAATTGTCATGAGATTAGCTGAAGAAGGCGCTAATGTGGCTATCAATTATACATCACCCGGTTCATTTGAAAAAGCAAACGCTTTAAAAGAAAAAGTAGAAAAAGAGTTTCATATTCAAGCGATTGTTGTGAAAGCAAATGTTGGGGTGAAAGAAGAAGTTGACCAAATGATAGACCAAGTAGAAAAAGAGTTAGGATCGGTAGAAATCCTAGTGAATAATGCTGGTATTGCTCCATTTGAACCTTTTTTGAGTCTTTCAGAAAAAACATGGGATGATACCTATCAGACGAACGTAAAATCGATCTTTTTGACAACCCAAAGAGCGGCGAAAAAAATGATCGAAAATAAATATGGAAAAGTCATTAATATTACATCAACTGCGAGTGTTCTTGTGACAAGTCCAGTAATCCCGCATTATATCTCATCAAAAGCAGCAGCTTCGCATTTAACAAAGGCCTTGGCGATTGAGTTAGGMAAATACAATATTAATGTAAATGCAGTCGGACCGAGCACCGTTRCAACGGATATGTGYGATGAATATTTGGCAGATCCTCAAATTCTAGCAAAAGAGATTGAAGYGAATCCAATGAAGAGACTTGGAACAGAAAAACAAATTGGTGATTCTGTTKTCTTTTTAGCCTCTGATGAAGCCGTGCAAATCAATGGGCATCTGTTAATGGTAGATGGCGGATTAACGGTTAAAGCGGCACAGCCTGAAGATCATATGAATCATGAACAGGAGGTAAYATTATGAGACTACTCAACAAGATAGCAGTTATCACTGGTGGAGGAAGCGGTATCGGCAAGGAATCAGCCCGTTTATTTGCAAAAGAAGGCGCATTTGTTATCATCACAGACATTCATGCTGAAAATGGGCAAGGAACAGTTTCTGAAATAGAAGAAAATGGCGGAAAAGCAGCATTTTACGAAGTAGATGTGACGAATCCTGAAGCGGTTCAATCTGCCATACATCAGATTATTGAGACGTATAAAAAAATAGATATTCTATTCAACAATGCAGGAATCAGCAATGTGGGTA
>NZ_JBFUIB010000248.1:0-5527 GCF_056402095.1 Peribacillus sp. P4_C12 | reverse complement strand
GGGTAAGGTCTTCTGGCCCTAAGCTTTATATTTAAAATTCTAAAAAGCTAATTTTAGGCAAATAGGATGTTTTGTAATATCATCTATGGTCTTATATAATAGAAAGGTATAAATAGTGAGAGTTTCTTGCCTTTGAAGGAGGACACATAGATGAAAGTGATTAAAATTTCCCCGCGCGGCTATTGTTATGGCGTTGTCGATGCCATGGTCATCGCCCGAAATGCGGCTTTAGATAAAACCTTGCCACGTCCTATTTACATTTTAGGTATGATTGTTCATAACAAACATGTAACTGATGCTTTTGAAGAAGAAGGAATCATCACGTTAGATGGCAGTAACCGTAACGAGATCATCGAACAAGTGGACAGCGGAACCGTTATCTTTACTGCTCACGGTGTTTCCCCTGAAATTCGGAAGATTGCTGAGAAAAAAGGGCTTGTTACACTCGATGCTACTTGCCCTGATGTTACCGCAACACATGACTTAATACGGGAAAAAGAAGCTGAAGGGTATCAAATTATCTATATCGGCAAAAAAGGCCACCCTGAACCAGAGGGCGCTGTTGGAGTTGCCCCCGATGTCGTTCACCTGGTTCAAAAGGATGAAGATGTTGAAGCCTTAACTTTGAACAGTGAAAAGATTATTGTGACCAATCAAACCACCATGAGTCAATGGGACGTATTGGATATCATGGATAAGGTTAAAGAAAAGTTTCCACACGCTGAAGTCCATAAGGAAATCTGTTTAGCCACACAGGTACGTCAAGAAGCAGTTGCACAGCAAGCTGGAGAAGCCGATGTTTTAATCGTTGTTGGTGATCCGAAAAGTAACAATTCTAATCGTCTTGCACAAGTATCCCAAGAAATTGCCAGCACAACCGCTTATCGCATTGCTGACATTTCCGAGCTGAACCTCGAGTGGCTAAAAGATGCAGAAACCGTTGCTGTTACTTCTGGTGCTTCTACACCAACACCGATTACAAAAGAAGTTATTGCATTCATAGAGCAATATGACCCAAATAATGAATTGACCTGGAATACGGAAAAGAAAACACCATTGCATAAAATTTTACCTAAAATTAAAGTAAAGAAATAAATTTTCAAAAAAAGGCAGCCATAGTGGTTGCCTTTTTTCGTATGTTTAAATAAATCGAAAAGGGTCGGTATTTATCTCAGATGGAATGAACTCTACATCGAAGTTTCTTTCGTGACACATTTCTTTTAGGATTCGCGCAACGCCTTTTTTCATCACTTTTTCAACATTGTGGCCAGGGTCTACAATATTCAAACCAATCATCATCGCGTCATGGGCCGTATGATAATACATATCACCTGTAACATACACATCAGCACCCTTAAATTTCGCGGTAGTAAAGTATTTATTACCGTCTCCTCCAAGAACTGCTACTTTTTTTATCGGAATATGCAAATCTCCGACGACACGTACCTTATCAACATCTAATGTTTGTTTCACATGTTCGGAAAATTGCTCAAGTGACATTTCTTCTGCAAGCACACCAATTTTACCTAATCCAAGTGATTCTCCTTTGTTCTCCAGCTTATAAATATCATAAGCGACTTCTTCATACGGATGGGCTTTAATCATCGCAGAAAGCACTTTCTTCTCGATATTTTCCGGGAATATCGTTTCAACCCGAACTTCAGCAACCGCTTCAAGCTTTCCTAGTGAGCCAATTGCCGGTTCACTGCCTTCGCCTGGTAAAAATCGTCCAGTACCTTCACCTGAAAACGAACAATAGCTGTAATTTCCGACTGCTCCTGCTCCCGCCTTACCTAAGGCTTCTCTTATCTTTTGTTCATCAGCCTTAGGCACATATACGACCAATTTCTTTAGAGCTGTTTCATGAGTAGGAATAAGTACCTCTGTATCCTGTAATTGAAGAGCATCTGCAAGTAAATCATTTACCCCGCCCTTAGCAACATCCAAATTAGTATGTGCAGCATAAACAGTAATATCATGCTTGATCAGCTTTTCTATGATACGTCCGCCAGCAACGGTTGTATCTATTTTCTTTAATGGACGGTAAATAAGGGGATGATGGGCAATGATTAGTTCCACGCCACATTCTATTGCTTCGTCCACAACCTCTTCTAGCACATCAAGGGCAATCATCACTTTTGTAACCGGCTTATTCAATTGTCCGACATGTAATCCGATTGGATCTCCCTCCATCGCATATTGCTTTGGAGAGAACTGTTCAAACATCTCAATGATTTGAAAACCATTTGCTGTCTTCACCCTTTAAGCACCTCCTCAATTACAGAAATTTGAGCTTCTAATTCATTACGCTTCGATTCTAAGCCGCTTCGGCCGCTTTCATCCAATTGTTCGATGATTCTTTCCAAATGTCTTTTCTCAAACTGCCATTTTTTTATGAAAGTGTCACTGAATTGCTTTGTCAAGAACGGCCCAAACATGAGGCCAATTTGCTTATTTACATGATAAGGTTGAAGCGGGTCCCCCTTTTCAGCAATTAAGATTTCGTAGATTTTTCCATCTTCCTCGAGGATTTCTTCTCCAGTTAATGCCCAGCCGTTATCGATTAGCCAGCTACGAACATTTGCTGCACCAACATTCGGCTGAAGGATAAGCCTCTCTGCCTTGCCCAGTTTTTCTTTTCCACTTTCCAATATACTTGAAATTAATGTCCCTCCCATGCCTGCAATCGTAATGCATGTAGCTTCATCAGGATTCAACACCTCAAGTCCATTTCCTTTACGGACCTCAATCTTGTCCTGAAGCCCTGTTATAGCCACTTGCTTGCGAGCTGACTGATATGGTCCTTCTACAACCTCCCCGGCTATAGCCTGGTCACACAGTCCATTACTCACTGCATAGCAAGGCAAGTACGCATGGTCTGAACCAATATCTGCAAGGATGCTTCCTTTTGGTATATGTATGGCAACACGTTCTAATCTCATCGATAGTTTTTCATGATTCATATTATCAACTCTCTTAACTCAAATAATGTCTTACATAGTTTAGTTTCCCATTCGATTATAACAAGTTCTATGGAAAAATTACAGAACGAGAGAAATATGGCTCTCTCTCAATCACTAGACAAAGGACAACTTCCATCATTGGAATCTTTGTTTTGCGAAAGAAAAGAAAAACTGACTCAAAAAGCTCGCCTTCCAACGATTTTTTGAATCAGTTTTCATAAATTATTTCAGTCCGTGAATATACTCGGCCATGGCATCAATGTTTTGCTCTTCGACTAAACCTGGTGGCATGGCACCTCGTCCATTAGTAATTACATTTTTAACTTCGTCTACTGATAGACGATCGCCAACTCCTTTTAGAGCTGGACCGACACCACCCTGATAGGCATCACCATGACAAGAGATACAGTTCTGCTTATAGATGTCTTCAGGTGATGCYGAGGCACTTTCTGTTTCTTCTGTCTTTGCGCCGCCTTCTTTTTCCTTAGCAAGATCTTTGGCATCACCCAAACCTTTAAACGAAAGTAAAAACATAAGTCCAATACCAAAAACCATGATAATAATAAAAGGCATTACTGGATTTTTCATAGTATTTCCTCCCCTATGTAGAACCTAAACCTACCATATTTAATATTATATACAAACAACTATATATTATTTTACTTGAAAAGAGTTTCAAGTAAAAGCCCAAAAATAGAAGATATTATATAATTTCTTAAAATTGTCAAAAATTTATGTATATTTCCAAACAGTTTTTTCTTATATATATATATATTCCATAATACCCTAAAATTTCTATTAAAACACTTTATTGTCCATTTTAATAATATTAATAAAAAGTAAAGAGTGATAATAACCCCTAGACACCCCGATATGGAAAAATAGAGCAGCTTTAGTTTTTTCCCTATTAAGATCCAGAGCCCGCAATGGATAAACAAACAAGTATTAAGAATACTTTCCTTGCCAGGGGCAATTAATTCAGTCAATTTAACTGTAAATAAAAGCATTAATAATGCCATTCCTATTAACGTCAATTGAAAAACAATCTTTTTGTTAATAAAGCGGCGAACTAACAACCCAAAGATGATGATAGAAATAGTTGTCACAACAATTTGCATTCTTATGGGTATTTCAGTAAAATAATTCAAAAATACAATAAATACAAAAAAGGCTCCTATTATCAGCCCTGAAAGAATGTCTTTTTTATCGCTTCCGGTTTTATTCGAATAAGCAGGTGGGAATTCTCCTTGACAGTATAATGCAAGTAAGTAATTACAATATTGCTCCGGAATCATATGACTTTCCTTCCAGGAGTTAATTTCTTGAATGATAATTTTCTTTCTCGTCTCATCCATGAATACACATCCTCATGCCCGTTTGTTCTTTATATCGGCTAATAAAGACATTCATTTAAGATTGATTTTAACATTTTGCTCGGCACTAAGGGGAACGTTCGTACGATACCAGTGGATACCTATGTTCCTATTAATAGATATTTAATGCACTGAATCTCGTCGCCATTATATAGATAAATACATAAATATTGTTCTTATATGTATATTTTTACATTTAATCACGTAAAAAAAGCCGCTCCCGAACGCTTGGCATTCAAAGAGTGGCTCTTGTGAAGGGCATATTTATTTCTATTCTAAGAAGTCTTTCAAGCGTTTGCTGCGACTTGGGTGTCTCAGCTTACGTAATGCTTTCGCTTCAATTTGACGGATACGCTCGCGGGTAACTCCAAACACTTTACCTACCTCTTCAAGCGTCCGTGTACGGCCGTCATCAAGTCCAAAGCGAAGTCTCAAGACATTTTCTTCACGATCTGTCAGTGTGTCTAATACGTCTTCAAGCTGTTCTTTCAATAGTTCATATGCTGCATGTTCAGATGGAGAAGTCGCGTCCTGATCTTCAATGAAGTCACCTAAGTGGGAATCATCTTCTTCACCGATTGGCGTTTCCAAGGAAACAGGCTCCTGAGCTATTTTCAAGATTTCACGAACTTTTTCCGGAGTTAAATCCATATCCTCTGCAATTTCTTCTGGAGATGGTTCACGTCCAAGATCCTGAAGAAGCTGCCTTTGAACACGAATTAATTTATTGATGGTTTCAACCATATGCACCGGGATTCGAATCGTTCTTGCCTGGTCAGCAATGGCACGAGTAATGGCCTGGCGAATCCACCAAGTTGCATACGTACTAAATTTGTATCCCTTGCGATAATCAAATTTTTCTACCGCTTTGATAAGTCCCATATTACCTTCTTGAATAAGGTCAAGGAAGAGCATACCGCGTCCAACATAACGCTTAGCAATACTGACAACTAGACGCAGGTTGGCTTCAGCTAAACGGCGTTTTGCTTCTTCATCTCCTTCTTCAATTCGCATCGCTAAAGAGATTTCCTCTTCGGCTGATAAAAGGTCAACGCGACCAATTTCCTTTAAATACATACGGACAGGGTCGTTAATCTTTACGCCAGGAGGAACACTTAAATCATTTAAGTCAAACTCTTCTTCTTTTGCAAGTTTCTTCTCATCGGGATCATCTTCATCTTCGTCTTCCTC
>NZ_JBFUIB010000247.1:0-5555 GCF_056402095.1 Peribacillus sp. P4_C12 | reverse complement strand
CAGCATAATCAGGGTTTTCAGCGGCTAGTCTATTTGCTTCTTCGCGACCAATGTATTGTACACCTTCAAATGGATACCAATGGTATTTAACATACTTTCTAATACCTTGAGCATTTCTCCAAACATATGTATTCACACTATGTCCTGGTATGTGACGAAGACTTTTTACTGTACCTGCGTCAGAGTAGAGACGTACAATAAAATGAATAGATTCGGGTGCTCTTGCTACAAAGCTCCAAAAACTATCAGGGTCAATTAAGTTATTTTTGGGTGAAGGTAAGAATGCTTTAATAAATTCTGGGAAACGTATCGCATCACGAACAGAAAAGACGGGGATATGATTACATAAAAGGTCAAAAACACCTTCTTCTGTATAAAATTTTGTAGCGAAACCACGTACATTTCTGGAAGTATCAGGTGTTCCTTTCGTACTGACAGCTAATGAAAAGCGAACCATTACAGGTACCTTATGATCAGGATTTTGTAAAAAGTTCAGTTTTGTGTATTCGGACATCGAATATATCGTTTGAAAATAACCAAATGCACCAAATCCTTTCACATGAACCGGTCTTTCTAATATTTTTTCATGAATAAACTCTTGTAATGACTCGTGGAGTACACTATCTTGTTCCAGTACAGGTCCTCTAGAGCCGACTGTCTGTGAATGAAGTTTAGCTGACTCATCATTAGTCCATTTGGATAGGTCTCTATATAACTTTTTTCTTTCATTATAGTCTTCTTCTGATAAAGCCTGCCTCTGTTTAGAATCTTTTTCATTCATATCATGGCCTCCAAAATTCATTTTCCATCAATCGTTACTAAATATGATTTTTAAGCCTCGAATATGTATCTTCTACTTTTATTTTCAACATTTATTAGAAATATAGTTTTTTAAAGTTATCAACTTTTTTCAGGACAATACAAAAAAGTCCAATTAAATCAGTGTTTGAACATACCGCTAGGTAAAGAAAACTCATATGCCGTGGACCTGTTGGAATAGGTGGAATTATGGAAAAATGAAAATGACGAAGGGAAATTACATGTGCAATAAAAAAGTATTACTTTTCTTAGTTTGAAAAAACATAAGTAAGCAAAATAAACCAATAACAGAAATAATAAATAATAGTGTCTTTACATCTGTACTGTATTTTCAGTGTTTGATGGGAATAACGTTGCCATATCTTCCTTAACATAATCGGTTATAAATGCGAGAATTCCTAAAGTGATTACGTACGTGAAAAAATCAATATATACACACCCTTTCCTATATTTTACGAATAGAACCCCCATTATTTTCATAATATTTCCTTTTAAAACAAAATGTCCCTTGATAGAAGAAAAAAATGAAAAAAGGGAACTGTTATGGCAGAAAATCAATCAAGTTTACCTTGAAAAATGTAGGAATCAGCCGATATATAAAGAAAATTAAGTGTTTATATTGAGAACAATAATGGTGGTGCGTGAACAATACGGAAATTATCGAAAAATGTCGAAAAAAGTCTTATATTCCCGAATTTTCTTTAAATAATTATTGTAAGCGCTTCATTTTAATGTTACATTATTGATTCATCCCTTAAAAATAAGGAAGAAAGGAAGTATTTTATATTCACTGAATAGAACTACATAGATAAAAAGGAGGATGAAATTGGTAAAAGAGGAAGCGTAAATGGGGATTTACACCACACACATATCTCAAAGATTACCAAACTTTATATCCAACTTGCGATTTTAAAAAGATTTTAAATGTCTCATGTTTTAATATCATTTGAAGAGGATGAATTTTTATTATCGTAGAGAAAGATGACGTGTCMCTTAATCCTATAATAAATATTTATAGATTAATATTTTTATTATAAGTTGGTTCTCTTAATCTTATTAATAGAACCGGAAACCATTTTTCAGATGTTTTCCGCTAGGGGTGAATTCAGAGATAATAGGGTATTTGTGTTTCCAATTCCTAACCCGACAGCGCTAACCTCGTCAGCTTCTAAAGGGAACATGTATGAATAGTCACGCCAATAGGAATCGACAAACGAAGTGTCTTTTCTTTCGGTATAAAGACAGAATTTTTAAAAAATAAAAATCACTTTCTTTCTATTTAATACCTTGTATCCCTTACGAGACAAAATGTTTTTACATCAAAGACTTTATGGAATGTGAGGAAAGTAAATGAAGAAAATTAAATTAAGTTTAGCTAGCCAAATATTCATTGGATTAATTCTAGGGATTATTGTTGGTGCCATTTTTTATGGTAATGAGACTGCCCAAGGCTATTTACAACCATTGGGAGATATGTTCTTACGCATGATTAAAATGATTGTTGTACCAATCATTGTTTCAAGTCTGATTGTTGCCGTTGCAGGGGTAGGCGATTTGAAATCAGTAGGTAAAATTGGTGCCAAATCTCTTTTATACTTTGTGGTAGTAACGCAAATAGCAATTCTTGTTGGTCTGGTTTCCGCTAATTTACTTCAGCCGGGCGCTGGTATAAACATGAACCAGCTTGAACAAACAGATATATCCAGTTATGTAGATACAGCAGAAACTAAGCAGCATGAATCTTTTATAGATACAATTGTTCACATCGTACCATCGAATCCGATTAAAGCGATGGTAGAAGGCGATATGCTAGCCATTATTTTCTTCTCTGTATTATTTGGCGTTAGTATTGCCGCAATTGGAGAAAAAGGTAAACCGGTATTTCGATTCTTCCAAGGTACGGCAGAAGGGATGTTCTACTTAACCAACTTGATTATGAAATTCGCTCCAGTCGGTGTATTTGCACTAATAGGGGTAACTATCTCTAAATTCGGTTTGGCGTCATTAATTCCTTTAGGTAAGTTAGCGCTTTCAGTATATGGAACAATGCTTTTCTTTGTACTTGTCGTGCTTGGAATTATTGCTAGAGTAGTAGGGTTTGGTATTTTTAAATTGATTAAGCTTCTAAAAGAAGAGTTAATTTTAGCATTTTCAACAGCTAGTTCGGAATCCGTCCTCCCAAAAATCATGGAAAAAATGGAGAAGGCCGGATGTCCAAAACATATTGCATCATTCGTAATTCCGACAGGCTACTCTTTCAACCTTGATGGTTCTACGTTATATCAAGCATTAGCAGCCATTTTCATTGCTCAAATGTATGGAATTGATTTGAGCATCATGCAGCAAATTACCTTAATGCTAGTGTTAATGATTACATCTAAAGGAATTGCAGGTGTACCAGGTGTCTCCTTCGTCGTCCTTTTGGCAACACTAGGCACCGTCGGTATTCCAATTGAAGGCTTAGCATTTATTGCTGGTATTGACCGTATTCTTGATATGGGTCGTACGGCAGTGAATGTTGTAGGTAATGCACTTGCAGCAATCGTTATTTCTAAATGGGAAGATCAATTCCACCCTCCTGCCAATAATAAAAATCTAGAACAAGTATCTTAATATTAAAATCCAGAGTAGTGTGTCACTCTGGATTTTTTTGTGTAGTTTTCTGTTTCCCTGCACGTCAGATCATCCCTTGCTGCTTCCAAATTTAGTGACTTTCATTTTGTCTCAGTCATAAGTCTTAAAAATGAAAATGCCAGATTGCCAGATGTTCAATTACCTTTACTTTCTTTTAAGGCTTTACTTCCTTCGTTAACCTCGTATGAAAAAATTCAATACAGGTATTATCGTAAAGGAAACCTTTTCTTTAGATAGATGAGATGAGTGTGATATTGTTTCTTCCTCACTGGACTAATACTTGCCTTGCTCATTAAGTATTAGGTGATTTTGTTTGTCTTGCATTTTAAACTTCATATAAGGGCTTCCTCCTTAAAGTTTTGAGTTAGAGTGGTATCTACACTCATATCTTACTGAGGGGCTCTATTTTTTTCAAAATCAAAAAATAGCTATCTACAGGAATGCTAACCTACCCCTTTAGTTGCATAAAGAAAGAGCTTGCCTTAAAGACAGCTCCGATCTTAAGCTAACGCGCCAGTTCGTTGAATAAAGCATCCGTTTGTTCTATAAGACCTATTGTAGAGTTGACACAAATTGTGCAACAAAATAAATGAAAAAACGAACACCATAGGATGTTCGTTAAGAAAATTAACTCTTAGTTGCAGTATTGCCCATTGCAATAGAGATTCTATTCCAACTGTTTATATGATTAATAATAAGAACTAGATCAACATATTGTTTCTCATCATAATGTCCTCGGACACGCTTGTATAAGTCATCAGGAACTCGTTTTGTTGGTATCAAGGTAATATGCTCAGTAAGTTCCAAAGCAGCTTTTTCTTCAGGTGAATAAAAATCRCATTCTTCCCAGGTATTTAAACAATAAATTCTTTGTTCAGTTTAGCATCGGATGAATGCATATTGATGCAGAAGGCACAACCGTTAATTTGAGAAGCTCTAATTTTGATCAACTCTCTAGTAGTTCGATTAATAGAAGAGTTTTTAGTGTACTTCTCCATATCCATCATAATTTTCATACCATCGGGTGCAACATCATTGTAGGAGACTCGTTGACTCATAAGGTACAACCCCTTTGCTTTAAGATAATTTTATTATACCTGCCGACGACCGGATTTACCAATATTTTACTTTAGAGATATTTATAATCAAGAGAAATTTTAGCTGAAATAGTACATCTAGTTGCTTCGCAGTACGTTAAAACCGAGAGACTGTACTGCACATATCCATACAGTCATATTGTGAAAGCAAACGTCATTAACTGTGCGTTTACATTAAGCTTCTTCAACTAAACTACCTCTCTAGTTCCATACAAAAAAGGCTGCCGCAGCAACCTCCCTTAAAGTACCCTATAGTTTAAGGGAATATTTTCACAAGAACCCCTAATAAGTGCATTCCGGCAGTATTATCAAAAGCTATTTATATTTGAAAAAAGCAACATTTCGAAAGTTGCTTTTTCCAATTTATCTTATTCAGTATTTTGTACGCTAGGAGAACTTCAACCTAAAAAAAGTCGAATTCCTTACTATGCTAAGGATCCGACTTTTTTAGAGGGTTCTTAACAGTTATAAAAATTGACTAGTATCTATCCTAGTGGAATTTTTCCCTTTAACCTGCTTTAACGTCGCTACTATAAGAAAGCTAACAATCACTAATAAGAGCCATGAACTTACCTTTCCTAGATGAACGAGACTCCATGCATCGGTTTGGTTTGGATATTCCCAAGCTCCAAA
Source organism: Peribacillus sp. P4_C12 (assembly GCF_056402095.1). Lineage (NCBI taxonomy): Bacteria > Bacillati > Bacillota > Bacilli > Caryophanales > Bacillaceae > Peribacillus > Peribacillus sp. P4_C12. The sequence goes on along the minus strand of NZ_JBFUIB010000247.1, from coordinate 372 downwards.
GAACGTTGCGATATTTTCGGCTATCCATATAAAAAATCCGATGAGCATAAAAGAAAGTGCGATTGGCATACGATAACGAGTTCCAGCAACCTCGTATATGACCCATGATCGCCAAAAGACGATAATGACCAGTCCAGACAACCACCAACGAACATCAATCCAATAATGGTGGGTGAAAAAATTCAAATAAATCGCAGCTGCAAGAGGTACAACTACCAAAAATGGTGGCCACTTAACCAGTTCAACCTCTAACCTTCTCCACGCCTGGCAAAGATAACTCGCTACACTTGCGTACATGAATCCGCTATACAAAGGCACTCCAAAAATTTTGAAAAATCCTTCCTCTGGATAAGACCAGGAGCCCATATGTAC
>NZ_JBFUIB010000246.1:0-5578 GCF_056402095.1 Peribacillus sp. P4_C12 | reverse complement strand
GTTCATTTTGTATACCGTTGTGGGAGGTACCTGTTTTTTTACAGTATAAGGGAGGAAAAACATTGAAAATTTTTCGTTTATATGTAGTTGGATTCATTTTCGGAACACTCTTTTTGGCTGGATGCAATAATACAGCCGAACCTGAAGAACCTGGGAGTACACCAAAACAACAAGTAGAGGAAGCAAATCCAGTTACTAATATGAAAGAAAATAATGGGACAAACAAGGAAATTAAAAATGGAGTCAATACTGTACTTAAATCGATAAGTACCTTGGATCAAGAAGTAAATGCGAGGGCAGACTCAGCTAAAATTCAGGAAATTGGCAAAGAAATTAGTTCTAGCTGGGATACGATTGAAAAGCAAGTAGAAGATCAGTACCCCGATTGGTATGAGAGAATTGAGAAAAATCTTTATCCTTTAATTGGTGAATCTGGAAACCCGGTTAAAAACGTAGAACAAATCAAACAGTTCTCTAAAGCAACAAAAGCAGATTTGCAGTCCTTTATGGAAGAAGTGAATAGGTAATTTCTAATATCAGGCTTATTTCCAAAGGAGAATTTATTTTGGAAGTAAGTCCTTTTTATTGAAGGAATTCATATACGTAGTAAATGAATCGTTACATGATTTATGGGTTTAACCGGCTTGACGATACAATAATTTGTAAGTGATATTTGATTCCTGAAAACCAAATATAAAGAGGGCGATTCTATATTAAGAAGGATCGCCTTTTCGTGTGTCAGCATGTTAGTAATGACTGTTAAATAACCCGATCTGAGTGGGCAGAAAAATTAGAAAAACCGTAGTGTTTTTGTATTTCTTCCATATCATCTTGTGTAAAGGTATAGTCGTATGCTAATTCTCAATTGCTTAAAGTAGAAGGGATTGTTAAGAAATTCTTTCTTTTATCAGTTGCAAGTAGTTCCGTTGCTCTTATGTCCACAGGATAATCCCTCTATTCCAACCCCAAGGTTAAATTTTTTCCTAAGCTCGGTATAATACTGATATACTAACACCCGTCATATCCGCAATTTCTTTGATGTTATATTGATGAGAAGTATGTAGTTTTAAAGCACCTTCTACCATCTTATGGTCTTTGGAAGGTCTTCTTCTGTATCGCCCCATTCTTGCAGATTGTAATCCTGATAGGGTAACTGATAATATCCCGTTTTTTAGAAAATTTTAAAGAAGTGGCATTTACCTGACTCATCCTATTCATCCTTTATAATTCCTTGAAAAAATACTTCTGCCATTTCATGAAAAAATAAGAAGACCTAGCGCTGTCAATCGGTTGGAATTATCCCATTTTGAAATCGACCAAGTTTGGTCTGATGTGATATTTCAACAAAATATTTTAAGATATTTAGGGATTTTTCATACATATTTTAGAAAGTTTTAAGGTTTGTATGTTATTGTTCTTTTAGTTTCTTTGTAAATGGTAAATCCCCATTTTAAGCACAAGCTAGTGATAAGGTGTTTAATACACCATACTGAATAAAAAACAAAAATTCTAAGGAAAATGGTTTATATAGTGCCAAATACCTTTAAGAAGCAGAGTGAAAAGTAAGTACTGAGGTGATTAACATGTCAATTAAAACGAGATTTCTGTTGTCTTACGTTGGAGTGATACTTTTTTCTATCACTTTATTGTTAGCGGCTGGGTTTTTAATTATTATTGCGATAACGGGCGATATAAAATCTATAGAGTATTTTTACAAAAAATCTTATGTCCAAAAACCATTGACTACAATAGAAGAAAGTGCGTTTCTCGATTTAAAGCTATTGGCTAAAAATAATCCTACGCAGCTTCTAAACGAAGAGCAGCTGAAGAAAATTGAACAGAAGGATATCGAGATTGTTGTTAGAAAAGATACGAACATCGAGTATGCTTCCCCCTCTTTGGATAAGCAGGTATTGGTTAAGTCACTTCCTGGATTTGAAGAAACAAACATCAATACGCGAGATACGATTAAAATCGAAGACTTTTTTTTCACGTATGTGAAGTTTGATTTTTATTTTTTGGATAAAAGCAAAGGTAGTATTTTTGTATTGAGAAAGGCGAGTTCCTATGCCGAGTTGGCTCGAGAGTTGTTTCCAATTTTATTTGGTCTATTGCTATTTTTGTTTATTATGATTATTGGGCTTTTAAACTATTTAGTTTCACGAAGCATCATCAAGCCCATTTCAGTTCTTAAAGAAGGTGCCAAACGAATAAAATCAGGAGATTTAAACTTTGAAATCAAAGCTACCTCGAATGATGAAATCGGACAATTAAATAGAACGTTTGATGAAATGAGAATAAAATTAAAAGAGTCCGTTACTATCCAGCTTCAGTATGAGGAAAATCGAAAAGAACTTCTATCAAATATTTCACATGATTTGAAAACGCCGATTACTTCGATTATTGGATATGTTGAGGGTATAAAAGACGGTGTAGCAAACACTCCGCAGAAAATGGAAAAGTACTTATCAACTGTATACTTAAAAGCAAAAGATATGGATTCATTGATAGATGAACTGTTCTTATTTTCTAAGCTGGATTTAAAAAAAGAACCATTCACTTTTGAAACTGTCGAACTGGATAAATATATGAGAGACTACGTAGACGAGCTTCAATTGGATTTACTTCAACAAGGGATCCAGATTGAACTTCATATTATGTATAAACTGATAAACGTGACAGCAGATAGAGAGAAATTAAAACGCGTATTGGCTAACCTAATCAGTAATTGTGTGAAGTATACGAATAAAGAAAAAAAGAACATTGCCATTTCTCTGCATGAAGGACCATATGATGTAGTCGTTCAAGTAGTAGATAACGGACAAGGAATAGAACCATCTGCTTTACCTTACATTTTTGATCGCTTTTACCGCGCAGAACAATCTAGAAATTCTCAGACAGGCGGAAGTGGGTTAGGACTTGCGATTGCAAAACAAATTATTTACGAGCATGGAGGGGATATTTGGGCTACTAGCGAAATAGGAAAAGGCACAAGTGTCTTCTTTTCCCTAAAGAAAGGTGAGGAAATATGAAAAAAATATTACTTATTGAAGACGATGTTAGCATTGCAGAATTGCAGAGAGATTATTTAGAAATTAATGATTTTAGTGTCAATATTCAACATACAGGTGATGCTGGACTTCAACAGGCACTTCAAGAAAATAATGATTTAATTATTCTAGATATCATGCTTCCAGGAGTAAATGGATTTGAGATATGCAAACAAATACGTGCTGTCAAAGACATTCCAATTTTGCTTGTGTCCGCCAAAAATGAAGATATTGATAAAATTCGAGGTCTTGGTTTAGGGGCAGACGATTATATTACGAAGCCTTTTAGTCCAAATGAACTGGTTGCTAGAGTGAAAGCGCATTTAGCCCGTTATGAACGTTTAGCAGGAAGTCAAGCCAAAACAAATACAGTTTTCGTTCATGGAATTTCGATCGATAAGTCGGCGCGAAAAGTTCATGTTAATGGAGAGGAAATTCCGTTTACTACAAAGGAATTCGATTTGTTACTGTTTCTTGTGATGCACCCGAACCAAGTGTTGAGCAAAGAGCAACTTTATGAAAGAATTTGGGGGATGGAGTCAGCTGCGGATGTTTCAACTGTGACTGTCCATATCAGAAAATTACGTGAAAAAATCGAAAGAGATCCTGCACATCCAAAATTCTTGGAAACCGTTTGGGGAGCCGGATATCGCTTTAATGTTTAAATAATGTGTTTTGACCCGTCACAAAGGTGGCGGGTATTTTTTATAAACATTAATAAATTTTATTAATAAGTTTATCTTTTTTTAAGAAATTATTTAGAGGGAGTTTAAGATTAAGTACTAACATAATTTAAGACGGAATAAAAAAGTTTAACTGAAAATTTATAAGGGAGGAATATTTCATGGAGCCTCAATAATTGCACATCAGAATGTACCTGAAAAAGGAGAACGTCCTTTTGGGGCTGTTATTGTACAAAACGGGAAAATCATTGCTATCGGTATTAATGATGCATTGGAAACAAGGAATCCGACAAATCAAACCGAAATGAAAGCATTCGGGAAGCGAATTTCTCTCCGTTTGAGAGAGTTAAGCCAGTGGCGACCTTGCCCTACGTGTCTAGGAGAGATTAGAAAGAAGGACACTTTCATAATATTGAGATGAAAAGTGCATCTAGGCCTTTGATTTATGGGTCAAGAAAAACAGTGATAATAACAAATTTTAAAGGAACGTGTATTTTATGTGGAAGTGGCTGGCAGTAATCATAGGATGCATTCTCTTGCTTCAAGGGTGTGTCTCAGATGACAAGGAAGACCTGAAAATACAGGGAAAGGAGAGAGAAGGAGTGAATGAACAACTAATTCAAGCAGCAGAACGAAAAGAAACAGAAACGATAAGAAGGTTGATTGAGGAAGGTGCAGATATTAATGCACAGGACTCCGAAGGGCGAACTGCCACTATGATTGCGACTTATAACAATAATGTTGAGACTGCAAAAATCCTAATTACAGCAGGTGCAGATGTTRATATCCAAGATGACATGAAAAACAATCCCTTCCTATATGCGGGTGCAGAAGGTTACCTTGAAATCCTGAAGCTTACAATTAATGCAGGTACGGATCCCACGATTACCAATCGTTATGGAGGAACTGCTTTGATCCCTGCTTCGGAACATGGCTATGTGAATGTGATCAAAGAACTTCTTACCAATACTGATATTGATATAAATCACGTTAATAACCTAGGTTGGACGGCTCTATTGGAGGCAATTATATTGAGTAATGGAGATGAAAAACAGCAGCAAACAGTACAATTGCTGATAGATCATGGGGCGGATGTGAACATAGCTGATCATAATAATGTGACCCCTTTGCAACATGCCCGCGAGAAAGGCTTTAAAGAGATTGAACAGATTTTGACAAAAGAAGGGGCAAAATAACCAGATGGTCTAAGCTTTCCTACTGGTGTGGTGAAATCAAATTGTTGCGTTTACCAGTAGGTATGTGTGATTGGGCAAAAATCAAAAATCCAAGCTTTATTGCTGAAGCGATTGCCTCACCTCCACTCAAGTCTGCAGAAGCAATCGACAACAAATCGTTCCGAATACATTTGATAAAGATCTGGGTATGGAGCTATTTCCTGGTCGTAAAGTGGAATTAAAGGGTGATGACGGCAGAAATATAGAAGCTCAATACCGCTTCTCCCCCTGTAAAGGACCATACGGAATCTTTGATGTGTTAAACGATAATACATTTAAATCAGGCGTCAAATACTCAGTAGTAACTATGGGTAACTGGGCAAACCCAGATACAGTCACTTTAACAGCAAAATAAGAAGAGAATCTATAAGAACTCAATAATATATCAAGCTGAAAAGAGGGATCATTTTCGTTCAGAGTTCCCTATTTTATGTAGTTTTCATAGTAAAAAAAATTAATAAATTTAATATTTTATTAAGAATTTTTTTATAGCCAGTTTAGATGTTACTTGTATTATAAGTTTTATAACAAATAACAAAATAAAGGAGATAGAGAAAAATGAATATAAAAAAACGTATAGTACCAGCTGTACTAGTTGTATCTGTAATAT
>NZ_JBFUIB010000245.1:0-5578 GCF_056402095.1 Peribacillus sp. P4_C12 | reverse complement strand
CACCAATCTAACGCTTCAGCATTAATGATTAGCATGTAAATGGCGACAAACATAACAACACCGGAAAATACATAATGGAGCGTACGCTGCTGTTTGCTTAAGCGCACTGCCAGCCAAGCTCCGACTGTTCCGCCGACAACTCCCCCTCCAACAAATGCGAACACAATCCACCAGTTTACAAGGCCAGATAAGCTATAGCTTATAGCTGTCATAAGCCCAAATGTGCCCACAGATACCAGAGAAGATCCAATTGCTGCAATCATTGGCATCCTTGTTACAAAAATTAAACCGGGAACAATCAAAAATCCGCCGCCAATCCCGAAAAAACCGGATAACAGCCCCACTAGAATGGCCATGGTGATCAACAGTGGAAGCTTCACTTGATTTTGAAAATCATCTGCCTGACTCTTCGTTTTCTTTGGCATAACCATTTTTACAGCTATGACGATCATCAAAATGGCAAAAAGAAATAACAACTGTTTACCAGGTACCAACTTTCCGATAATCGATCCCGTATAAGCACCTAGTGCACCAGATAGGGCAAAAGTAATCGCCGATTTCCATTGCACATGGCCGGCTCGTGCATGTGGAATAAGGTTTGCATAGGCATTTATAGCAACGGCTGACGCTGTCGTGCCAATTACCACATGCGGATCTTTCATACCAACAACGTAAAGCAAAAGTGGAACAGCAAGTATTGATCCACCTCCGCCGAGCAAACCAAGTACGAATCCGACAATAGTTCCTGAAAAAATGGAGAGGAGCACTTGAATCGTTGTCATTCTTTTCTGAGACTCTCACCAACAAAGCAGAGTAGACGGTGATTTATCTCCTCCCTCCTTTCTCTATTTACTTATCATTTATATAAGCAAAAACCATGCCAACTAATTTCTCCTGTAAAACCGCTTGGTTTGCGCACCCCACTCTATGGAAATTCCCAATTTTGCTATCAATATATATAAAAAGCCTTTATCATCAGGTTTAAATTCTTCCTAGGACTAGGAACTATTTTTGCATCTGTGATAAACTCTTCAAGCTATTTCTATAAAGTGTTTCAACTAACATATCTGTTACCAAAATTTTTTTTTAGATTTCGTATAACTGAAATAGCGTACAGGAACTTATTAATGTGTTACCTCTGATATGGATAGCTCCATATACCCATCAAACTAATATTTCGAAGTACCTTCAAAACAACAATTTTATTCTCTACATTCATTTATGGGAATTCAGTCCAATTTAACTTAATGGCGATGTAGTACCTCTGGATATTTAGTGAGATTTCTATTAATTGCTTTGTGTTTTCTATCATTTTAAAGTTGTTAGTTAGCCTTGTATGCTAGGTTTACTTGTTTTTACAATCATTTTTAAAAACGAACCCTCTGGAATCGGCTTTCCGATCAGACCTTGATAGTAACCGGTTCCACTAATCCAGGTTCTATGCTTATCCAGTATCGTCACATCCAAACCCAATACTTCTACTAAACCCTTGGTGCATGAGTCAACGAACTTCTAGATATAGTTTAAATTTGCCATGTTCCCCTCCTGTTTCGTAGCAAAAATTCTTTCAAGGGATTATTTATATTACAAGAGAAGCTATTTTGAGGAATCAATTTCCATATAAACTTAGATTAGTTCAGGAGTATACCCTACATTGTAATCATGGGCTGAAAAAATACCTTCTTTTTGTAAAGGCTTAAATACCCGAAACTTGCGGAGTTGTTTTCCATAAACATGGATGGTTATCGCTGTTTGATCGCCCTCCGTTTCAAGGATGTGACAATCCGCTGGGGGCAGAAGTTTGCAAGTCATTTTCTGATTTACAATCAATGTATCAGTTTGTTGAAGTTTTACTAAATTTTCTGAAATCTCTTCCACTCGAAGATAGTTCTTCAACTTGATCTTTCCAGCCACAACCCCTTCAGCTCCCCAAGTACCATCGTGATCATGGAGTGAAGTTTTCTGCCCCGGCTTCCAGACAAGTGCCATGATCTCAAAACGATCATGCGGATCGCAGTAAAGGGAATGACGGGCATATCCTTCCGAGCTGGGCTTTCGCTTTTCGGGAGGGAACCAGGATGTGGTACGAAGCAGCTCACCGAGTAAACGCTCTGCCTCTTCCACCCGAACGGCATTACTCTCAGTTTTCTCGATTACCCATGTCATATCTCGAATAAAGTCGATCAGTGTATAGTCCTTCGTTTGTTTTGTCATGATACAATGTCCTCCTATTATGGATAATTTCTTTAATGTTTTTGCTTTCATATAACTATTTAGCAAAAAACAAGCCACCGATAAAAAAACACAGGAACGCTAACTATATTCCGCTCTTTTACCTGATATTATTGAAATCTTGGGAAAACCTTTCCATAACCACTATCGAAAACCTTGGTTAATTCTTTAATAAGAGAAATCTTTATCTCAGGTTTGAAAAACAATTCACTAATACCAAGGAAGAAAAAGACCTTATGCAAAGGTCTCTATTACACTATAGATTCAATTCTTTACATGACCGAGCGATAAGTTCAAAAAGCTGGTCCTGATCAGTTAACTCAACAAAGGAAAATGCGATTCGAAGATCCGTCTTGGCAAGGGAGATCGTCGCCACTTGGACAAGCAATATTCATACGCTTGAAACCCTCCCCCCTGGCCAAAAAGATATCCTTCGTTTTTCGCGATTTTCGCATTGTGCAGCATAAAGCGTCCAATTCTTGAACTGTAAGTCAGTCCTAAATCCCTACAATCTAGCCGTACTAAATATGTGCCTTCCGGTTTCACCACTTTTATTTGTGGTATGAACTGTTCAAAGTAATTTTTCGTGTACTCCAAGTTTTTTTGCAGATACTCCCTCAGCTGATCCAGTCATCCCTCTCCAAATAGATATACGCTTTCCAAAGCTACCACCCCTAATGGATTGGGTAATTCAATCTAGAGACTATTAATCTCACGATTATACATTTCCCTTTGCTCCCTATTGGGAATAATGGTGCTAGAGGTTGCATCCCGGCTCTACTTGAGTTTCAGTATTGGATTTATTGGGAAGCATTGCCGATATCTTTTTGGATAGGCGCCCTCCACATGGACATTGAAGCAAGAGGATGGAACAACCTACTTACATCTTGAACAAACAGGATTCGAAAAAGAAGACCAAGCGTTCAATGGTGCGAAACATGGTTGGACGAGAATGGGCGAAGAACTTAAAAAAGTGTTAGAGGAAATGTAAGACCAAACCTCTGAACCTGTTTTTTTATTAAGCTAACGTATAGGAAAAAGCAAACGGCTCAGTATAGGACTGATGCGTTTGCTTTTTTAGTAAAAATATTGATACAAAACACATTACAAATTCAGATGCAATTTTGATTACAATTTCGGATTTTGCAATAGGATACGGAACCCGTCCTCTTTTATGAACATAGATTTCAAGAAAAGACAATATAATAGGGGTACCCCTAATAGTAGATATAAACTTCTACGGCTTGAATCAATTCTTCTTCTGTTTTAAAATCATTTAGGTGCAACATCTCCAATTTAACATGGGAGAAGAACGATTCCACACAGGCATTATCATGGCAGTTTCCTTTACGAGAGTGGCTGCCTATGATACCAAGCTGTTGAAGTCGTCGATTGTAGCATGGGATGTGTATTGGAAGCCTTGATCCGAATGGAGAATGGCCCTGTACACATCCCTTTTTTGGATTAAACCATCTAAAGTGTCTACTACAAGTTTGAGGTCGTTACGGTTGGAGATTTTCCATGAAACAATCTCGTTGTTATAGATGTCTTGTCCAACGGATAAATAACGGAATCCATCTTTAAAAGGCAAGTAAGTGATGTCTGTCACGAGCACCTCATTTTCATATCGGCCTTGAAATTCGCGATTTGAGACATTTGGGTACACGATAGGAGGTTTCCCCTAAAAGAAGTGTCGCTTCTTTCGAATAATAGACTATATACCAAGGTCCCGCATTAAGCGATACACCTTTTTATAGTTAACGAAGAGAACCTCCCTCCTTCAGAGCGATTTTCATGATCATTAGCTGCATAAATTTTCACGGCAAAAACGCTCGTTAATGGTATATCCCTTTTATATCATTTGAGGAGGGCTTTTTCTATTTGCACGCATTTGTAATACATTCTGATAATTTACTTCAATCACTTTTAGATTGACTTTTCCTCGACTCTCTTATTAATTCTTTTTTTAACAGCTGGTTATGTAGTTTTGAAAAAAAGAGTAACGCAAGAATCGAACCAACCAAGGCAAACGACATATCCCATTGTGCATCCCAAATATCACCTTGCATACCTAAAAAGTTTTTAACCACTTTTCCTCCTTTTGTTATTTTAGTACTTAACCATTCGATGATTTCGTACAGGGAAGCGATCGCAAGCGCGATACTTATAGTGAAGGAAAATAACCAAGGGCCTTTGGTTATTGGAGTTTTTCGTAATAATATTTCTCTTATTACAATCGCAAACAAACCCTTAAGAAAATGTCCAAATCGATCGTAGTCGTTTCGATTTAAATTTAAAACATCTTTTATCCAATTAAAAAGGGGTACTTTTGAGTATGTGTAATGGCCGCCGACAAACATCAAAATCATTAGAATGGCAATAATGATATAAGAGAGAGTAGTAAGGCGAAGTTTACTGTATGTTGCAATTACGATGATTAGTCCGACAATGGCAGGACTAACCTCCAATGCCCAGTTCAAGTATCCTGCTGGATTTATAACTGACCATATAAAAACTGCTGTAACAACCAAAAGTAAAAATAGATGAATCGTTGTACTTTTATCTCTTATCACTTTTTTCACTCCTATAGGGGGTTGTTTTTAGCGCCGACCTAACAATAGTTCATAACTTTTTGTGTTCTTCAGAAAGCCGTTCATAACTTTGCTTCTTACTATAACAACTTAGAAACTCTCTTGTATGTAATGTTCTCTATTAAAAATCATAGGATTTCATTTTCCTTGTCTCATTCATAAACACCCCATTGATTTCTGGAATTCATTATTTTAATTCTTAGCCATTAGCATTTTCTCCTATATATATACCTGGTAAGTTAAACCTAATGTATAGTATGCGTTCTATTTGGTTTAAACTGTGTGTGATCACCTCTTAAAGCAAAAAAAGACCGTTCATCTTTGTACGGTTGCACCGAAAAGATTAATTTTTTATGTCACTATAAACCTTACTTAACATAAAGTGCGCTATCTATCGGAACCAATAATTCTGGTTCCTATTTAGATACCAAATCATGATTTCTTGAACCGAGTATTCTAAATAGATTCCTTTGGATAGGATTTCTAGTTGTATGCAAAAAAACGGATGTTTATAAAAAAAGAAACTGACTATAATGATATAAGAAATAAAGAAATAGTTGACTCATCTGGAGGAAGAATATGCCTGATTATATTGAAATCATCCTTCGTACGTTCGGAGCATTTTTTATTTTGATAATTACTACCCGTTTTTTGGGTAAACAAACTCTAGCTCAAATGACCTATTTTGATTTTGTTATAGCTATCACAATGGGTGCAATTGTAGCGAATTTAGCGTTTAATACTCATATTAAAGC
>NZ_JBFUIB010000244.1:0-5591 GCF_056402095.1 Peribacillus sp. P4_C12 | reverse complement strand
TGTTGATGCTAAATAAACGAGGACATTCCTCCTTCGTGATGTGTCGAAGCTGTGGATTAGTCATCAACTGTCCAAATTGTGACATTTCACTCACCTATCATCGCTTTAATGATATAATGAAATGCCATTATTGTGGATTTGAGGAAGGAATGCCTTCTGATTGCCCTGAATGTGCTAGTGAACATATCCGATTCTTCGGTACAGGTACGCAAAAAGTGGAGGAAGAACTTGCAAAAATTCTCCCAGATGCACGAGTAATACGAATGGATGTCGATACAACAAGTAAAAAAGGTTCACATGAGCGGTTGCTGAATGCCTTTGGTGAGGGGAAGGCTGATATATTACTCGGCACCCAAATGATTGCCAAGGGACTTGATTTTCCCAATATCACTTTAGTTGGAGTCCTTTCAGCTGACACAATGCTCCATTTGCCCGATTTCCGTTCATCGGAAAAAACGTTCCAACTGCTGACACAAGTAAGTGGAAGAGCGGGACGTCACCAACTCCCAGGAGAGGTAGTCATTCAAACCTATACGCCTGAGCATTACAGCATCGAGCTTTCAGCTATGCAGGATTATGATTTCTTTTTTGAGCGAGAGATGTATCTCCGCAGGCAAAGTCATTACCCTCCCTATTATTATGTTGTGCTTATAACTGTTTCACATGAAGACTTAATGAAAACAGTGAGTGTCACGGATAAAATCACCAATTATTTAAGTTCACGATTGAATCGGGATTCTATCGTACTCGGTCCTGTTGCTTCGCCCATTAGTCGAATCAACAATAGATATCGCTACCAATGTCTGATAAAATACAAACGAGAGCCGGATCTTAATCAGCATTTACGTACACTTTTAGAGCATTATCAAAAAGAAACGGCCCAAAATCATCTGCAGATTTCAATAGATTTAAATCCGCAGATTATGATGTAATTGTTTTAGCGTTGGATGATTACCGCGAGCTGTTCTAGCTTGCGTTTTTATATAGTGAAGTTTTGGTTTTTATATTTAGGAGGGTACCTTTAATTTTGGCTATTTTACCGATTGTCTTGTTTCCTGAAAAAATTTTACAACAAAAATGCGATAAAATAACAAGTTTTGATAAAAAATTGGCTAAGCTGTTAAATAACATGTACGAAACGATGGTTGAAGCTGATGGCGTTGGCCTTGCTGCACCTCAGGTTGGCGTGAAAAAGCAAGTCGCGGTCGTTGAAATAGATGAAGGATCTGGTGTAATCGAACTGATTAATCCAGAAGTGCTAGAAGTGGAAGGCGAACAGACAGCCGTTGAAGGCTGTTTGRGTTTTCCAAGTATATACGGGGAAGTATCACGCCCATACCGCGTCAAGGTGCGGGCACAGGACCGAAAAGGATCCTTTTTCGAAATAGAAGCGGAGGATTTCCTGGCTAGAGCTCTCCAGCACGAAATAGATCATTTGCAGGGAGTGTTATTTACAAGTAAGGTTTCACGCTATATTACGGAAGAAGAGTTAGAAAGGTTTGAAGAAGAATGACAAAAATTATTTTTATGGGAACACCGGACTTTTCAGTACCGGTACTTAAAAGAATCCTTGACGAAGGTTATGACGTGATTGCGGTTGTTACACAGCCTGACCGTCCAGTGGGTCGCAAAAAGGTGCTAACACCCCCGCCTGTTAAGGTTGAGGCTGAAAAGCAGGGAATTCCCGTTTATCAACCCGAAAAAATCCGTGAAAAAGAAGATCTAGAAAAAATCATTGCATTGAAACCTGACTTAGTGGTGACGGCTGCTTTCGGACAAATTCTACCGAATGAATTGTTGGAAGCTCCAAAATACGGATGTATTAATGTACATGCTTCCCTGCTTCCTGAACTACGTGGAGGAGCACCTATCCATTATTCCATATTACAGGGGAAAGAAAAGACAGGAATAACTATCATGTATATGGCCGAGAAACTGGATGCTGGGGATATATTAACACAGGCAGAAGTTACCATAGAAGAAGAAGACAATGTCGGCACTCTACATGATAAATTAAGCAAGGTCGGTTCTGATTTACTTGCAGAAACATTGCCAAAGCTTATAAATGATGGGTTAAATGCGATTAAGCAAGAAGAAGATAAAGCAACTTTCGCACCTAACATTAGGCGGTCGGAGGAAAAAATCGACTGGTCGAAAACAGGGGAAGACATTTATAACCATGTACGTGGCCTGAATCCATGGCCTGTTGCCTACACACTCTTAAATGAATCCATTTTAAAAATTTGGCAGGCAAACAAGCTTGAACATAACAATCAGGCAGTGCCGGGGACGATTATTGATGTACGTAACGATGGTTTCGTCGTTTCGACAGGCAATGAGACGGCTATACTAGTTACGGAACTGCAGCCTTCAGGAAAGAAAAAAATGCCGGCGAAAGATTACTTGCGCGGAGCCGGGTCGTTCATTAAAGCAGGCATGAAGTTAGGAGAACAGAATGAAGCAAACTAAAAAGGGAGTACGTGAAATTGCTCTCGATATTTTGGAATCTGTAGAAAAAAACCAATCCTACAGCAACCTTTTACTTAACAACTTGATTAAAAAGCACCAGTTATCCGGTGTGGATAGTGGTTTGCTAACAGAAATAAGCTACGGTACGATTCAGCGGAAAATGACTTTGGATTACTATTTGAAGCCATTTATTAAGCAACCGAAAAAAACGCTAAGCTGGGTCATCAACCTACTTAGGCTCTCCGTTTATCAAATGATTTATTTAGATAAAGTACCAGATCACGCGATTATTTTTGAAGCTGTCGAAATCTCGAAAAAGCGTGGCCATAAGGGAACGTCTTCAATGGTCAATGGTGTGCTTCGTAATATTCAAAGAAATGGTGTAGCTCCTCTTGATGATATCAAAGATGAGCTTGAGCGCCTCTCAATCGAGGTAAGCCATCCTGCTTGGCTAGTCAAGCGTTGGGTAGAGCAATTTGGCTATGAGAAAACCAAGGAAATGTGTGAAATTAACTTAACTGCTCCACTGCAGACGGGAAGGGTTAATTTAAAGCAGATTTCTCGCAGTGAACTAATCAGCGTTTTGACAGAAGAAGGCTATGATGTTGAAGCAAGTGATGTTGTTCGAGAGGCAATTGTTAGCTATAAGGGAAATCTTGCTCATTCAGAAAGCTATAAATTGGGGTATCTATCGATTCAAGACGAAAGTTCGATGCTAGTCGCTCATGCGTTAGGAGCCAATGAGAATGATGCTGTTCTCGATTGCTGTGCTGCACCAGGAGGTAAGACAACTCATATCGCAGAAGGCTTAACCACAGGACAAGTATATGCCCTTGATCTTCATGAGCATAAGGTTAAACTCATCAAAGAGCAGGCAGAGCGGCTAAAGCTAAGAAACAACATTAAGACAATGGCCCTTGATAGCAGAAACGTCCAAGAACACTTTAATAAAGAAGGGTTTGACCGGATTCTTATAGATGCACCATGTTCAGGATTAGGTGTTATGCGCCGGAAGCCGGATGTAAAGTACACAAAAACAAAAGATGATATAATGAAACTCTCAAGTATACAAAAACAGTTATTGGAATCAGCTGCCCCGCTAGTAAAACAAGGCGGACGGTTAGTATATAGTACATGTACGGTGGATAAAGAAGAAAATGATAAAGTTGCTGCAGCATTTTTGGAAAACCATCCGGATTTTGAAAGTGATACGACATTGGCCACAAGAATGCCTGAAAGTGTTCAGCCATTTATTGAAGGCCATACGTTGCAAGTGTTCCCGCAATATTTTAGCAGTGATGGATTCTTTATTGCGAGTTTTAGAAAGAAGGTGCTGTAAATGGCAGAGATTACTAAATCATCAAGAGTAAAAAAAGACACAACACCAGAAAAACCATCGATTTATTCATTTGAGCTTCACCAAATTAAAGAATGGCTGGTTGAAAACGGCGAGAAGGCATTCCGTGCAGATCAAATTTATGACTGGCTTTACAAAAAGCGTATTTCTAGTTTTGAAGATATGTCCAACCTTTCGAAATCTTTACGCGATAAACTAGAAGAACAGTTCACATTCACTACATTAAAAACATTGATTCAGCAAACGTCAAATGACGGGACCATGAAGTTTTTATTTGAACTGCATGATGGATATTCGATTGAAACGGTATTAATGCGCCATGAATATGGAAACTCTATCTGTGTTACAACACAGGTGGGTTGTAGGATTGGTTGTACATTCTGTGCATCAACTCTTGGCGGCTTAAAACGAAACCTTGAATCAGGAGAAATCGTTGCCCAGGTCGTTAAGGTACAACAGGCACTTGATGAAGTGGAAGAACGCGTTAGCTCAGTCGTAATCATGGGAATCGGTGAACCGTTTGATAACTATGATAATATGATGTCTTTCTTGAAAAATATAAATCATGAAAAAGGCTTAAACATTGGAGCACGTCATATTACCGTTTCAACAAGTGGTATCATTCCAAAAATTTATAAGTTTGCTGAAGAGAGCATGCAAATCAATTTTGCGGTTTCCCTTCATGCCCCTAATACAGAATTGAGAAGTAAATTGATGCCAATCAACAAGGCCTATAAACTGCCAGACTTGATTGAAGCCATCAAATACTATACAGAAAAAACAGGGCGCCGGGTCAGTTTTGAATATGGTCTATTCGGAGGCGAAAATGATTCTGTGAAACACGCCGAAGAATTAGCCGATTTAATAAAAGACATTAAATGCCATGTCAACTTAATTCCGGTTAACTATGTACCGGAACGCGACTATGTACGTACACCTCGGGACCAAATTTTTGAGTTTGAAAAAACATTGAAAAAGCGTGGTATTAATGTAACGATCCGAAGGGAACAAGGCAGTGATATTGATGCAGCCTGCGGCCAGCTTCGGGCCAAGGAGCGCAAAGAAGAGACGAGGTGACCCTATGAGGGCAATATTTAAAACTGACCGTGGAAAAGTCCGCCAGCATAATGAAGATAATGGCGGAATCTTTAAGAATTCGGAAGGCGTTCGCCTTGCCATCGTTGCAGATGGCATGGGCGGCCACCGAGCCGGAGATGTAGCAAGTGCAATGACGATCGACCTTTTGAAAAAGGGCTGGGAGGAATCCAACGGGATTGATACAGCAAATGATGCAGAGGATTGGCTGAGAAAGAAAATTTTCTTGGTTAATCAATTGCTTTTTGAACATGCCGAGGCGAATACAGAATGCAAGGGCATGGGGACAACCATTGTTGCAGCCATTTGTACTGATAAATTTTCAACTATTGCCAACATCGGGGACAGCCGATGTTATTTGTATAATGAAAGTGGTTTTAAGCAGGTCACTGAAGATCATTCGCTTGTTAATGAATTAGTCCGTTCAGGCCAGATTTCTAAGGAAGACGCCGAGAATCATCCACGGAAAAATGTTTTATTACGAGCCTTAGGTACAGAAATGCAAGTGGAAATGGACATTACGACGGTCATTTTTGAAGAAAGTGATTTACTTTTGCTTTGCTCGGACGGTTTAACGAATAAAGTGAGTGAACAGGAACTTGAAGAAACAGTTACCAATGAGCAACCACTTGAAGAAAAGGCGAATTYGTTAATAGATAAGGCCAATCAC
>NZ_JBFUIB010000243.1:0-5594 GCF_056402095.1 Peribacillus sp. P4_C12 | reverse complement strand
ATCTTTATTTGTATACATCATTTCAGTACTTCGACTATAAAGTTCTATAATATTACCGAATGGATCTTTACAATAAATAAGTAATAAGGATTGTACATATTTCGCTATTAGAACTGAGATTGATAGCTGTCAGTGAATTAGAGTTACTGCGATTTTTTCCTACAAGAAACCCTTTTATATTTCACCTTCTTCAATCATCCTATTATACTCCATTTTACTTATTAGCCCTTTTCCATTACAAGTAAGACAGTCMGTATATATATCATAGGCACCTGTTCCGTCACAGACATGACATTTATTATGAGTTACTGGTATTTCCTTTTGTATGATTGAAAATAATTTTACAATATACTTCGAAAAATTCATCCCAAGAACCCCCTTTTTTTCAATCATACTACTAAAAGCCACGAAACAAACAAGGATTCCAATAAAATTACCAAATTCACATAGATTCATTACAAACTTTACATAGAATCAAAAAAAACTTTACCTGATTTGAATTCATGCCCTAGTGTATTAGGAAGTAGGTAGGGGTAGAGGCACTATCTCTTCATTGCATGAAAAAAGCCGTCCAAATGGAACGGCCTAAACTTCCTTTTAAACTTTCAGGAAGTTTGTCTGCATGCATAATTTAATTCACCCAGTTTACGTTTATGGTAAGCTATTTTTCTTTGAAATTCACCTTTCATTTTATCATTTAAACAATCCTTAAAAAGGATTTCATAATAGCGTATATTAAATTTATGCCATAACTTTTTCATGCGAATTCCCCCAAAAATGTTCCCTACAAATATTATCGGTTAATGTGGAAAGATTTTTAGATTTTAGAAATGATTCATAGAATTACTTCATTTTTTTTTCAAAATCCATAAGTAAGCCAAAATGGAGATCAGAACTGAGACTGCTGCCATTATGTAAATACTTCTATACCCAAACAGATAGCCGATTTGTCCGAAGAGGATGGCACCGAAACCGATTCCAAGATCAAAGAAGGAATAGAAAGTGGCATTGGCCATGCCTTTTCGATTTCGAGCCGCGTGTTCAAGTGACCAGGCTTGAAGAGCCGGTTGAACAGCACCGAACCCAATGCCGTAAAAAATAGCAGCAATATACAGAATCATGTTACTTGGCATCCAGGCAAGCAGTAGCATCGCCGCTACGATAAAAAGGGTAGATGGAATGAAGACGGCTTGATGTCCTCTTTGATCATAGATTTTGCCAGCGAACATTCGTGTGAAAATAAGTGCTAATGCGTATAGAAAAAAGTAAACATGAATACCTGTCAGGCCTTTTTCCATTGTATAAAGCGGTAAGAAGGTGGCAATCCCACCAAAAGATACCGTAATGAAAAAAACAAGAACGGACGGCGCAACAGCGCTTTTTTCATAAATGTCAAACCTATTAGTTTTAGTGGGAGCAGAAGGTTGTTCTACTTTCTTATAGGTAATAGTCGAAGCCATGATCCAAGCGGCTAGACTTAATGCACCGCAAAACAGAAACAACTGTTGAAACGTTAACACATCCGCTAAGAAAAGTCCAAATGAAGGTCCAAAAGCCATCGCCAAATTTCCCGATAAAGTGAAGTATCCCATTCCCTCACCACGACGCTTTGCTGGGATAAGATCGGAGGCAATCGTACCTGAAGCGGTGGTCGTATATCCCCAGCCAATCCCTTGAACAACTCTCATTGCACATAAAAGGAAAATACTCATCATAAATCCAAACGAGCCAATCGCTACAGCTAAAAAGGCTAGACCGAAAAGGAAAACAAAACGTCTTCCTTTTGTTTCCAAGGCCTGTCCAGCAAAGGGGCGGACAATCAGAGCAGAAAATAGAAACATCCCAGCAACCAACCCAATATACCGTTCATTTCCACCAAGCTCTTTTACAAAAAGCGGGAGGGTCGGGGAAGTCATTTGAAAGGATAAAAAAACGAAGAAGTTAGCTAAGAAAATCATAATAAAATCACGCGTCCAGATTTTATTAGAAACCGGAATTTCTACTTTTAACAAGGGTACACCCATAATAGTAATTCTCCTTAATTGATAGTAATTATCATTCTCATTTTACTAAAGTTATAGAGAACAATCTATAAAAACTAGAGTTACAAAATAAGTGACCACTTTGAATATAAGTAAAATTGACTAATAGTTAGTCCGTAAAATTATTATATAAACAAAAAGCTAGGATGGAGGTCACTTTATATGCAGAACATACTTAATTAAATTTGTAAAAATTAATAAAGATGTTATATTTAGGTAAATAAATAAGAGGATAGACTTACGAAGAGGAGAAGAGGTTTAAATGATGATTGATATTCACTACCGTATTTTACCTTTTTCTTCGATGATGATGGAGCAAGAGCACGTAATCGAGAGCATAGCCATAACGAAGCTCGCTGTTTCAGAATGAATTTGACCATTATTGCCACACCTCTTCATAGAAATGGTCTCTTTGGAAATAATAAATGAAATGTTGAAAGTGGAATCTTTATCGTGCAGCTCTAATGGAAACCAATAATTCTCCTTGGAAAGTAGGGTAACTTTGTAAGAAATTAGGTAGTGTTGTTAAGAGTTCGTATCATTAATGTGAAATTTTAATTAAGGCCCTTTTATTTACCAATTAATAAGGTATATTATGATGGGGAAATGAGAGAGATTAAAGGAGTTAATTATGGGTACAGAGATATTAATGGAGAAGGAAGAAGATACTCTAAATAGTAGGAAGAAACCTATGGTTGTTAAACTAAATTCTGAACAACTTGATGATTTTATACAAAGATTCCCAGATGCCGGAGAGTTTTTTGGTTTAAGCTATCACATTCATGATGATAAGACGATCACTTTTAACTATAATTCAGATGGTAGAGTTCTAGAAGTATTGAATTTGGTTAAGTGATAGTACTTTAGAGTATCCAGCAGAAATGCTGGATTTTTTTGATATAAAATATAGGTATAATTTATTGATTATCAAAGTCGAGTTATGTCGGAATTATTTGGAAAATCATCCTTTATTGCTGTTATTATGATAGGTATAATAAACAGATAGAAATAGAAAATTACAAGATGCTAAAGAATATTTCTGCTAGTTAAGAGTGCTCATAGAAAGCATTCTAATGCTAAGACTTCCATGTCAGTCCGTAACGTTCAAAAAATTTGGAGGTAAAGATGAAGAAATATGGTTTATTATTTATGGCTGGAATTTGTTTAGTAGTATTGGTTTTTGGTCATCTTCATTGGAAAAACATGAGTAAGGCAGCGGGGATAGAGGGGAAAAAAGCTGAAGAAAGAATAAAAGAAAAGGAAAAAGAAGATAGGGAAGCTTTGATACAAAGTTTAAAACCAGAAAATAATAAACAGCAGTCACTAATAGATTACCTGCATTACAAGTCGCTTACACAAGATAAGGTTATTGTATCCCTTTTGGGCAGTAATGGTACTTCAGGAACCGGTGCAAGTAATTCTTCTAATAGTTGGGCAGGACGCTTAGAGAAGAGTTTACGTTCTGAAAGGGATGAATTAGAAACATTAGGTTTTATCAATCATGGCCAAGAGGGGTATTCAACAAAGGATTTGTTAGAAAGTAAAAAAATTGATGCGGTCATTCATGATAATCCTGATCTGGTTATATTTGAAAACCCCCTGATTAACAATCAATATCAATCGATTAGTTTGGAACAGACGGAAAAAGATTTAAAAAACATCATGTCAAAATTACAAAAAGAGCTACCGAATGCAAAGTTTCTAATCATTTCACCGAATCCAGTGGCCAATAGTAAAACAGAGAATAGCATAGAGTTGAATTATGTGGATTATATTAAAGTTTCTGAGAGTGCTATTAGAAAAAAAAAATGGACTTATATGAATAGCTTGGAAGGGATTGAAAAAAAACTAAAAGAAGAGAATATGAGATTGGCTGATATATTAACAAATGATAATATCCATCCCAATGATCGAGGGCATTACATATGGTTCGAGGTGTTGGATGAATATTTTAAGCTGAAGTAATGTCACAAATATTTGTATCTAAATAATAGAAATAAGAAATACAGATTATACGTTTTTGCTTCTGTGTTAAATGCTTCCATTAGTAGTCTAATAGGGTATAATGAGGGGAAAAGTGGTTATAACCACTTTTCCCCTCTGGAAATAGTTGAATACTAAGTGGGGCTTTTCGATGTTAATGATCAAAAAAGAGAAACCTTGTCATAATTTCTTCATGTTTAACGAGCAGTACATTTCCTAACCTCGATAAATTCGCGCATTTCCTCTTTCGAAATTCCTGAACCCATAATATCTATCATGATTTCCTTCCACTCATCATCCATGCCGAGGTCTACTTGTTCATATAGTAGGGCATCAACCGTTATACAAAGGATACTTGCGATTTTTTCCAAAACTAAAATAGTAGGGTTTGTTTGAAGGTTTCTTTCCAGTGAGCTTATATAAGATTTTGCCACTCCAGATTTTGCTGAGAGTTCACTAATTGACATCTTTTTTTCTTCTCTAAGCGTTTTAACACGGTAACCTATCATATATACCACACCTAACGAAATGTATTATTAAATATTTAATATTTATCAAAAATAATTTAATAGTTACTAAGCTTTATCATTTCCCACCAGAAGACTCCCTCTTCAAGCGTGTGAAGGGCGAGAGCCCAACGGTAAGGGGGAGATGAATGGCRGTTGGCATAAGCCAAAGTAATCTTTTGAYAAACATACGTTCGATGGTTAATAATAACTATAAGGGGGTGAAACCAATGGTCGTAAACAAAGCTTATAAATTTCGAATCTATCCAACTAAAGAACAACTAGTTCTAATCAATAAAACGATCGGCTGCTCCCGTTTTGTCTATAACTTCTTTTTAGGCAAACAAAAGGAGAAAGATGCCCACTGGTATATTTGTGAAGAAATGAAGCAGAACGGCCAATTACCSTCTAATGAATGGAAARGTTCTTTTCTGAATAAATACGCAACAATCAAAGAACTTCCAGCTTTAAAGAAAGAGTATTCTTTCCTGAAAGAAGTAGACAGTATTGCCTTACAGAAATCGGTGGAAAATTTAGCAGATTCCTATAGTCGATATTATAAAAAGCAAAACAAGTCACCACGCTTCAAATCGAAAAAGAATCCTATCCAGTCCTATACRACTAAACATACGAATGGGAATATTGGAATTGTTGRAAACAAAATCAAATTGCCAAAACTCGGTCTAGTTCGTTTTGCTAAAAGCCGCGAAGTCGAAGGGCGAATCATCAATGCCACAATCAGGCGGAAMCCTTCGGGTAAATATTTCATTTCCGTTTTAGCSGAAACCAATGTACAAGTACTTYCTAAAACGAATCGTTCGTGCGGTGTAGATGTTGGTTTGAAGAATTTTGCTATTCTTTCAGATGGTACGGTCTATCAAAACCCAAAATTCTTCYGGACGGTCGAAAAGAAATTGGCCAARGCACAACGGATTCTTTCAAGGCGACAAGAAATAGCCTTGAATCAAAATAAACCATTGGCTGAAGCCAAAAACTATCAAAAACAAAAACGAAAAGTGGCTATCCTACACGAAAAAATTTCAAATGCCCGAATGGATTACTT
>NZ_JBFUIB010000242.1:0-5635 GCF_056402095.1 Peribacillus sp. P4_C12 | reverse complement strand
GGGTTCAGACATTCCAGTCAATATTAGCGATAAGAAAGTGATTTTAGTAGATGATGTTCTCTTTACCGGTAGAACTGTTAGGGCGGCAATGGATGCACTTGTAGATCTGGGAAGACCTTCACAAATCCAGCTCGCAGTATTAGTTGACAGAGGACATAGGGAGTTGCCGATCCGTGCAGATTTCGTTGGGAAGAACGTTCCAACATCACAATCGGAAAAAATTACCGTTACTTTAACAGAAGTAGATGAAGTAGATCAAGTCACTATACTAGAAAAATAAACAACAACATGAAAATTAAATAAGACCCTTTTAAAGACAGTCCAGAGAGGCTGGCAAAGGGGAGTCAATCGGGAGAGTTGTGCCTATGCATAGGCATCCGCCTTCTGAGAAACCCTCTTTGTATATACTGCAAAGAGGGTTTTTGCAGTTTTGATGCAATTTTCATGGGGGGGATACGAATATGGAAGAAATAAAAAGTGACGTCGTACTTGATGTTGAAGACGTACCTAGAGTTGGCCAGTGGATTACATTAAGCATCCAGCACCTATTCGCAATGTTCGGTGCAACGGTGTTAGTACCATTCCTAGTAGGGTTAAGCCCGGCTGTAGCACTGGTTTCAAGTGGATTAGGAACACTTTCATACTTATTGATTACCAAAGGTCAGATTCCCGCTTATCTCGGTTCATCCTTCGCCTTCATCACGCCAATTATTTTGGCAAAGGGGCTGGGCGGACCGGAAGCGGCAATGATCGGCTGTTTTGCAGCAGGGTTCATATATGGGATAATCGCCTTGATTATCCAAAAAGTCGGGTTACGCTGGTTAATGAATTTACTGCCTCCGGTTGTGGTTGGACCAGTTATCATTGTAATCGGGTTAAGCCTCGCTGGAACGGCTGTAGACATGGCGATGTATGATCCGCAAGATAAATACAGTGTCACATATATTATAATAGCGCTAATAACTTTAGCGGTAACCATTATCTGCAACGTTTTCTTTAAAGGATTCATTAACTTGATTCCCATTTTAATAGGGATTATAGTTGGCTACAGCTGTTCAGCAGTTGCGGGAATTATAGATTATGAACCAATTAAATCTGCACAATGGTGGGAAATGCCGAAATTCATGTTTCCTTATATAACTTATACACCAATCTTCTCATGGGAAGTCATTGCTATCATGGTCCCCGTGGCCGTCGTCACATTATCAGAACATATCGGCCACCAGATGGTACTGAGTAAAGTAGTTGGCAGAAACTTTTTGGAAAAGCCTGGTTTACATCGATCCATCCTAGGGGATGGAGCCGGAATCATGATTGGTTCCCTCATTGGTGGGCCACCACTAACATCATATGGTGAAAATATCGGGGTCCTGACGATGACAAAGGCATTTAGCGTGTATATCATCGGCGGAGCTGCTTTAACTGCAATCGTCTTTGGCTTTAACGGTAAGATTTCAGCTGTCATAAGCTCGATTCCTACAGCTGTGATGGGTGGAATATCAATCTTACTTTTCGGTATCATCGCTTCAAGCGGATTAAGGATGCTAATTGATAATAAAGTTGATTTTGATAAAAAACGCAACCTGATGATAGCTTCAGTCATCCTGGTACTTGGAATCGGCGGAGCGTTTGTACAATTATCGGATACGGTATCGCTATCTGGAATGGCACTTTCAGCGATTGTTGGAATCTTGCTTAACTTGATATTACCGGACAGAGAAAAAATTTCCGGAGACATCTTTGAAAAATAAGTCAAACTGTATCACACAATATATCACCTTTTAAAAGAAGTCCAGAGAGGCTTGAAAGGGTGTTGCTGTAAAGACAAATGAGAACGGGAAATAAACAGCCCTAGTTCTTGCAAGTCTTTATTACCTACACCCTGTCCTTAATGGCGGGGTGTTTTTTTTACCCCGCATCACAACAAATTGTGAAAGGAGCAGGATCAATGAAAAAATTATTGACGATGAATGAATTGACCATAACTGAAATTGAAAAAATTCTACAAGAAGCAGAGGGGTTTGCTAATGGAACGAGCTGGAACCCTAAACAGCAGACCATGGTTGCCAATCTATTCTTTGAACCAAGTACACGTACGAAATCAAGCTTTGAAATGGCTGAAAGAAAATTAGGTCTTGAGGTCATTCCTTTTGATGCCGGGACATCATCCGTTTTAAAAGGAGAAACCTTATATGACACAGCAAAAACGTTTGAATCAATCGGTGTCAATGCCTTAATTATCCGCCATGAACAGGATAATTACTTTGATGAACTAAAAGAAAAACTCAACATTCCTATAATCAATGCAGGTGATGGTTGTGGAAATCATCCAACGCAGTCATTGCTGGATTTATTGACGATAAAACAAGAGTTTAATAGTTTTACCGGTCTGAAGATTGCAATAATTGGGGACGTAATGCATAGCCGGGTGGCAAAATCGAATGCAGAAGCCTTAACTCGTCTAGGAGCGAATGTCGTATTTTCAGGTCCGCCTGAATGGTTTGATAGAAACAACAGCTTAGGGAGATATGAAGACATCGATCAAGCCATAGCGACATCGGATGTGGTTATGCTACTTCGAATTCAGCATGAAAGACATAATGAAAAATACAATCAGGCAAATGGGGATTATTTGGAAAGATTCGGTTTAACCAAACAACGTGAAAAAAATATGAAACCGGGTGCGATCATCATGCATCCTGCACCAATAAATCGCGGCGTTGAAATTGACAGTGATTTAGTCGAATGTAGCCGTTCAAGAATTTTTAAACAAATGCAAAATGGTGTGTTTATTAGAATGGCCGTATTAAAAAATGTGCTAGAACAATTTGAGGGAGGAATCATCCATGAAAACTGTCATCAAAAATGGAGTATTGCTAGATAATCAAAATTCATTCAAGAAAGCAGATATTGAAATAGAAGGAAAAATCATCACGAAAATCGGAGAGAACCTGGCAACAGAAAATTGTAAGGTAATAGATGCCAAAGGGTTACTTATTACACCAGGATTTATTGACCTGCATATCCATTTACGCGAGCCAGGCGGCGAGCATAAAGAAACAATAGCAACTGGAACGCTTGCAGCAGCAAGAGGCGGTTTTACCACCGTAGCGGCGATGCCTAATACAAGACCTGTTCCTGATACAATTGAAAATCTTGAAGCACTTAACCGGAAAATTGAAGAAACAGCACATGTTCGTGTACTGCCTTATGCATCCATCACGATTAGAGAGGCTGGCAAAGAATTGACTGACTTTTCTTCTTTAAAACAAACTGGGGCTTTCGCCTTTACAGACGACGGCGTTGGTATCCAAGAAGCCGGAATGATGCTGGCTGCGATGAAACAGGCTGCCGCTCAAGATATGGCTATTGTTGCTCATTGTGAAGATAATAGCTTAATCAATAAAGGCTCTGTACATGAAGGAAGATACTCCAAAGAACAAGGAATCAATGGAATCCCATCTGTATGCGAAGCTGTACATATAGCCAGGGATATCCTGCTTGCGGAAGCAGCGGACTGCCATTATCATGTCTGCCACATTTCTACGAAAGAATCGGTGAGAACTGTAAGAGATGCCAAGCGCGCCGGTATCCGGGTCACAGCAGAAGTTACACCTCATCACTTATTGCTGTGTGAAGATGATATCCCAGGACTTGATCCGAATTATAAAATGAACCCGCCTTTAAGAGGACGAGAAGATCGTGACGCATTGATAGAAGGCCTGCTGGACGGAACAATCGACTTTATTGCTACAGATCATGCTCCGCATACAGCTGAGGAAAAAGCTCAAGGGATGCAGCTAGCTCCTTTTGGAATTGTGGGACTAGAAACGGCCTTCCCGCTGCTTTACACAGAATTAGTCAAAAAGGATGTAATCACCTTAAAGCAATTGGTTGACTTCATGACCATCAAACCATCTGAGAGTTTCTCACTTCCTTATGGACAGCTAGTGGAAGGTGCTACTGCTGATATCGTATTAATCGATTTGGATACGGAAAAAGAAATTAATAAAGAAGAGTTTGCTTCAAAAGGTAAGAATACACCTTTTAATGAAAAGAAATGCTATGGCTGGCCAGTTATGACGATTGCAGAAGGAAAAACAGCTTGGGAAAAAGGACGTGTTCAAGGATGAAAAGACAGCTTATTTTAGAAGATGGAACGGTATTCCTCGGCGAAGCATTCGGAGGGGACGTAGAAAAAATAGGTGAAGTTGTTTTTAACACAGGGATGACAGGATATCAGGAGATTTTATCTGATCCCTCTTATTGCGGCCAAATAGTTACGCTAACTTACCCGCTAATCGGAAACTACGGAATAAACCGAGATGACTTTGAATCTATCAATCCAGCGATATCAGGGTTCGTCGTTAAGGAAACAGCTGATCTTCCTTCCAACTGGCGTAACCAATTATCTCTTGATGAATATTTGAAAAAGAAGAACATACCTGGCATAAGTGGAATTGATACGAGAAAGCTGACAAGAATCATCAGGAAATCAGGTGCACTTAAAGGAGCGCTCTGCAATATCAATAAAGATGCTGAAGAGATTGTGTCCCAGCTAAAAGCAACGGTGATTCCTTCTAATCAAGTGAAGCAGGTTTCTACAAAAGCTGCCTACTCAAGTCCTGGAAGAGGCCCACGAGTCGTTCTTGTTGATTATGGCATGAAGCATGGTATTCTACGCGAATTGACGAAGCGTGGTTGTGATGTTGTGGTTGTACCTTATAACGTTACGGCAGAGGAAGTGCTGCAATATCATCCAGATGGAGTGATGCTTTCAAACGGTCCTGGAGATCCGAAAAGTGTTCAGGAAACGCTTGAAATGATTCGTATAGTGCAGAAAGAAGTACCGCTATTTGGAATTTGCCTGGGTCATCAGTTATTCGCGCTGGCTAACGGTGCAGATACAGCAAAATTGAAATTTGGTCATCGAGGATCAAACCATCCGGTTAAAGACCTTCGTACTGGAAAAGTATCCATCACTTCTCAAAATCATGGATATACAGTCGAGGAGCTTTCTATTGAAAACACTGACCTTGTTGTGACACATACAGCATTAAATGACGATACAATTGAAGGCTTACGCCATAAAAAATATCCGGCTTTCACAGTTCAATATCACCCGGAGGCTTCACCTGGTCCGGAAGACGCCAACTACTTATTCAATGAATTTTTACAAATGATTGAAGCTGCACCTACGAAGGGGGAAAAAACATGCCAAAACGCACAGATATAAAAAGCATCCTAGTAATTGGTTCTGGTCCAATCGTAATCGGCCAGGCTGCTGAGTTCGATTATGCAGGAACTCAAGCATGTATTGCCTTAAAGGAAGAGGGTTACCGAGTAATCCTAATTAACTCAAATCCTGCCACAATCATGACAGATAGTGAAATGGCGGATGCGGTATATATCGAGCCGATCACTCTGGAATTTGTTAGCAAAATCATCCGTAAAGAGCGCCCTGATGCTCTGCTTCCGACTCTAGGAGGACAAACGGGTTTGAATATGGCAGTTGAACTAGCCGATGCAGGGATTTTGGAAGAATGCAATGTGCAGATTCTTGGTACGAAGCTTTCCGCTATCCAACAAGCAGAAGACCGTGATTTGTTCCGAACCCTGATGAACGACCTTGGGG
>NZ_JBFUIB010000241.1:0-5645 GCF_056402095.1 Peribacillus sp. P4_C12 | reverse complement strand
ATCTATAATCACAACTTCTCTCATTTTCCCACCGCCTCTTCATTTTTAGTATAGTCGTATACACCTTTACCAGACTTGCGACCGAGCCGGCCTGCTTTTACATACTGTTCAAGAAGCGGTGCCGGACGATATTTCTCACCAAGTTTACTATGTAAATATCTTAAATTATTTAAACGGGCATCCAGTCCCACTAAATCCCCAAGTTCAAATGGTCCCATTGGATAATTCAGTCCAAGTTTTATTGCCTTATCGATTTCTTCAGGTGTACCTAATCCTTCTTGAAGCATATAGAACGCTTCATTTCCAACCAGACAGCTAATTCTGCTTGTTACAAAACCAGGGAATTCGTTAATGACTACTGTCTCTTTCCCCATTTTCTCAGCAACCTCTTTTATTACCGCTGCCGTTTCATCACTGGTTTCAAGGCCACGAACAATTTCTACTAATGGCATTTTTTGTACAGGATTGAAAAAATGCATCGCTATCGTTTTTTCAGGACGCTTTCCATAAGAACCAATTTCAGTCGGGCTCATAGTGGAAGTATTAGTAGCAAAATAGCAGTTTTCTTGTGCATGTTCTTCAATTGTTTCAAAAACGGATTTCTTAATTTCTGTCTGTTCTGGAACTGCCTCTATAATTAGATCAGCTTTTGCAGCCGCTTCTTCTAAATTGGAAGAATATAAAAATCTGTTTTTTGCTGCAGCCGCTTCTTCTTGGGTAATTTTCTTGTAGTGCACACCTTTTTCGAAGATCGTTTCAATCTCTTTCTTTGCACTTTCCAATGCATCTGGATTCACATCTACCAATATTACGTCAAAGCCTCCCGTTGCCCCTACATAGGCTATACCTCTGCCCATAACTCCAGAACCTACAACCACTATATTTCTAATCATTCGATCATTCTCCTTTAAAATAGATAAAGCTGGCTGCAATGAATCAGATCAGCATTCAACTATACCTGAATTACTTTTCTGACAGATTATTCAGCCAGCTTCCTATTCAATGTTTTTATTTAATACCAAAAGGATTTAATGGACGGCTTCCATGATAGGAAATGATACTTTTTGTTTCTGTATAAAGATCCAATGTTTCAATGCAAAGTTCCCGGCCAAATCCTGATTGTTTATAGCCGCCGAAAGGTGTTCCTGGAAAAGCTGAGAATGGACAGTTGACCATGACAATCCCTGCTTCGATTTGATTTGCCACACGAGTTGCGCGGCCGCCATCCTTTGTCCAAAGGGCAGAACCCAAACCAAATTCCGTATCATTAGCTAGTCTAATGGCCTCTTTTTCATCTTTGAACTTCATGATAACGACAACTGGGCCAAATATTTCTTCTTTAACGACATCCATGTCATGATTAACATTCGCAATGACTGTCGGCTCATACCAATAACCACTTTCAAAGCCTTCAATGACAGCTTGTTTTCCACCCACTAGGATTTCTGCTCCATCAGCAATAGCAGATTGAACATATTTTTCGATAACATCCAATTGTCCCTGATCAATGACTGCACCTACATGCGTTTCTTTATCTAATGGATTGCCTAATTTCAGTTTTTTCGTTTTTTCTACGAATCTAGTGACAAACTCATCGTAAATATCTTCATGTACGTATAAACGTGATCTCGCCTCACAAGATTGACCTGTATTGTAGAAAATACCATATAGGGATCCATCAATAGCTGCTTCAATGTCAGCGTCTTCAAAGACAATATTAGGAGATTTTCCGCCAAGCTCCAATGTTACCCTTTTTAATGTCTGCGAGGCTTTGCCCATAAGGTCTCTTCCGATTGGCGTAGATCCTGTGAAAGCTACTTTATTCACTTTCGGATGTTCAACAAGATAATTCCCTACATCAGATCCAGGACCAGGAATGATATTGACTACCCCAGAAGGAACGCCTGCTTCCATACAAATTTCACCTAATACAATGGCAGTAAGTGGAGTTAAAGATGCTGGCTTAACAATGACAGAACAGCCCACTGCAATAGCTGGTGCAATTTTCCAAGCTGCCATCATCATTGGATAGTTCCAAGGAATGATTTGCGCACATACTCCCACAGGTTCTTTTTCCGTATAGTTATGGAATTGACCTGGAACATTATTGACTGATCCACGATGTCCAACTAAAGCTCCCGCATAAAACTCGAAGTCTTCTATCGCCTGCATAACTTGACCTTGTGCTGCAGAAATGGATTTTCCACTGTTCAAAACCTCTAATTCTACTAATTCATTGAAGCGTGAACGCATAATAGCCGCAATTTTGTTTAATACACGAGACCGCTTATTGATCGGTGTTTTTTTCCATTTGCCATTATCAAATGCTTCACGTGCAGCTTGCACTGCTTTTTCTGCATCTTCCTTAGTAGCCTTCGCAACCTTGGCAATGATTTCCCCAGTCGCAGGATTAATGGCATCAATGGTAGCTCCGTTAGAACTTTCCACTCTTTCGCCGTTAATAATTAGGTGGTAATAATCACGCTTCGTTTCTGCTTTTTCAAATACTGTTTCTTGAACTTTAACCATGTAATCCCACTCCCTTTTTTATATTATTTCCCAATAAATTGAGCTTTTCTTTTCTCTGCAAAGGCTGTTACACCTTCAGAATAATCTATCGTTAAGCCAGCAATTCGCTGACCTTCTGCTTCTTCTTTTAAATATTCTTCTAATGAAAGGTGATAAGATGCCTCTAAGTATCTTTTGATTAACCCAATTGCTTTCGTAGGTTTGCTTGCGATGTTTTCTGCAAAGGCTTTCACTTGCTCGTTCCATTCTTCCACACTGATTACTTTTGTAGCTAGACCCATGTTTTTCGCCTCAGCTGCAGGTACCTTTTCTCCAAATACGGATAATTCCAATGCTTTTGCATGACCAACAATTCGCGAAAGGTAATATAGATTTCCTGAATCAGGAATCAAACCAATGTTGACAAAAGCATTTAAAAAACTGGCTTTCTCGGAAACAAGACGGAAATCACATGCCAGTGCCAGACTGAAGCCAGCCCCTGCAGCCACTCCATTTACGGCTGCAATAATTGGTTTTTCACAGCTTGCTATTTGCTGCATCATCGGGCTGTAATCTTCCCGGAGCATTTTCCCTAAATTTACATCTTCATCCACTTCAGATAAATCTTGTCCTGAACAAAAGGCCCTGCCTTCCCCAGTAATGATAATGGCACGTACTTCATCAGAGCTTGCCGATGTTTTGATCGCTTTTTGTATCTCCCTATTCATTTGGGACGTAAAGGCATTTAGTTTATCAGGACGGTTTAAAGTTAGCCATGCCACTCCGTTTTCAACCCTATATGTGATTGTTTCGTACATAGAGCACTCCTTATTCGCCTGTAAAATTAGGCTTTCTTTTTTCAACAA
Source organism: Peribacillus sp. P4_C12 (assembly GCF_056402095.1). Taxonomy (NCBI): domain Bacteria; kingdom Bacillati; phylum Bacillota; class Bacilli; order Caryophanales; family Bacillaceae; genus Peribacillus; species Peribacillus sp. P4_C12. The sequence goes on along the minus strand of NZ_JBFUIB010000241.1, from coordinate 2,271 downwards.
ATGCTTTCATTCCTTCTTTTTGGTCCTCTGATGCAAAAAGAATATAGAAGTTCTTCCGTTCATATTGCATTCCCTCATATAAGGAATAATCAACGGCTTTATTTACGGATTCTTTAATCATCCTAACTGCTAGCGGGGGTTGTTTGGCTATCTTTCTTGCAAAATCAACCGTTTCCTCCATTAACAATTCTGGTGCAACAATTTTATTAATAAAGCCGTATTGTAATGCTGTTTTTGCATTGATCCTTTCGGCAGTCAATATCCATTCAAGTGCCTTCGTTTTGCCTACCAATTTCGTTAGTCTTTGTGTTCCGCCTGCACCAGGCATGACTCCMAGAGTAACTTCAGGAAAGGAAAACTGTGTGTCACTAGCGGCGATCAAAAAGTCACAGGATAAAGCAAGTTCAAAACCGCCACCGAATACAAAACTTTTTACCGCACCAATCACGGGCTTTTTAACTAGACCCATTCGGTCCCAATCAGCAAACTGGTTAGTTAACTCCATACTGATTGGATTGTCATTCACCATCTCATCAATGTCAGCTCCAGCAGAGAATGCTTTTCCATTGCCCGTCAGCAAAATCACCTTCACTTCGGAATCGCGGTCAAATGCTTCCATAGAAGAAACAATTTCGCTGACCATTTGTCGATTCAATGCATTCAATTGCTTTGGGCGATTTAAAAAGATATAGCCAATTCCGTCCTCAATTGACGTTTCAGTAAATTGAAGCGCATTCATTTTACTTCTTCACCAATCATCATCGTTACAAGTTTCCCTGCAAAGCCCATTAAATCTTTTCCTGATGCTTTTCCTTCAGGAGAACGCATGCCTTGTTGAAGTGCTTCATGGTCTTCATAATACATTTCACATAGAATGTGATATTCAGAGTCTTTGCCCATTGGGGTTCCGACTATTTTAGTGACTTCCATTTTTTGAAGACCAGGGATTTTTTCCGTGATTGGACCGTGTACATTGAAATAGTGCTCATCAAACGCTTCCTTATTTTCAGGCTGCTTGTATAGGGCTATTAACTTTACCATTTGAATACCTCCATATTTAGATAGTTTTTATCATAGGTTTCATCGCTTCGAACGGATTTTTACATGCTTTGCAATATAAGATACTACGGCAAGCTGTTGGGCCGAATATGTTTTCCATCGTGACATAGGTAGATTCACAATACGGGCAATCTATATGCCATGATCCATCTTTTTTCATTTGTCGAGGAGGAGGGGAGATCCCAAAAACCTTTAATCCCGCTTTCCCCTTTTCCGTAATCCGGTCAGATGTCCAGGAAGGGGAACGTAGAAATTCCACACTTACATTTCTAACGGCAGTCAGCTGTTTAATGGCTGTCTCCACATTTTTCTGAATGATGGACAGTGCGGGACATCCTAGAAAAGTTGGAAGCATTTTCACTGAAACGTCCGGCCCCGAAACCGTCACATTCTCAACCATCCCTAAATCCAGAATACTGACTGTATCGATTTCGGGATCTTTAACGTCTTCCAGGAGTTTATATATTTCTTCTGTGTTTAACATTACGGTCGACATAGTACCCCTCCCCTTTTTCTAATATTTCACCAAGTTGCTGTTTTATCGCTTGCGTATACTTCGCTTAACGTTTCTAGCGCTTTTTCTAAATCTTCTGTATGCTGACCAGTGCGTCCATCGCCTTTGACCATTCCGACTTTAATAGAGCACGCCACCCCTACACTTTCAAAAACAGGTGTGACTTCCTGAATCCACTTATTCAATAAAACCGCTTCATCTTCTATCAAACCCTGCTTCACCATTTCAACTCGATAATGACCAAGTGAAAATACTCCTTGAAAATCCTGTAACGTTTTCTCAATAGCTGCTTTCATTCGTGAAACTGCTTCTTCGTGACCTGAACCCAGCAATTGGATGAACCATGTTTTCCAGTGCATCAAATGATAGTAAAGTTCCATCTGTACCTTTTGGGCTACTTCAGCCAGCGGCTCATATGAACTTGAATGAAGGGATTGAATCTTAATCGCTTTAGCTTGGGTATATAAATAATTTCGTACTACCGCAAAAGCCCAATCATAATCCGGGTCTTCCATATAGTTTCCAGGACCATTGACCACTTCCAAAATTATCGCATTACGACGTTCTTTCGCGGGACGATCGTGGGCTAGCTGATCTGCATCCCCTTCACCAAGTTCTTCCAATAATTTAAAGAATATGGCTGCATGCCCCATCGTATCTTGGGCTATCGAGGAAGATGCTACATCTTCCTCGATATG
>NZ_JBFUIB010000240.1:0-5658 GCF_056402095.1 Peribacillus sp. P4_C12 | reverse complement strand
GTTAATAAAAACGCGGCCAAAACTGAACCTGATAGACTTCCAAGACCACCGAGAACCACGAAGATCAGAATATCGAATGATTTTAGGAAACCGAAATTTGACGGCTGGATAATATAGAAGTTATGAGCGTAAAGCGAACCAGCAACCCCGGCAAAAAAGGCTCCAATGACGAAAGCTGCCACTTTATAATAAGTCGTATTGATTCCCATCGCGTCAGCGGCCGTTTCATCTTCTCTTACGGAAATACATGCACGCCCATGGGTTGAATTGGTGAAATTCCGAATCACAATAATGGTAATCATTACACAGGCAAATACCCATGGCCACGTTGTCAAATGAGATACCTGCATCCCGCTTGCTCCGCCTACATAATCAATATTCAAAAGGACTATCCGGACAATTTCCCCAAATCCAAGTGTAGCAATCGCCAAGTAATCCCCCTTCAGACGTAAGCTCGGAATTCCAATTACCATACCTGCTACAGCGGCTAAAATCCCCCCTGCCAATAAGGCAATAATGAATGGTAATTCAAGCTTCATTGTCATCACAGCGGAAGCATAGGCCCCTACTGCTAAAAACCCGGCATGTCCGATTGAGAACTGTCCGGTGATTCCGATGATTAAATGAAGACTCGTTGCCAGCATAATATTGATGCCGATAAACATGAGCGTATTGATATAAAATGGATTGAGCATGCCGTTTGAAATGGTAAACTGCATGACCGAGAAAAAAATAAGTGCCAACACAATCGAGAGCCAAAAACCCTTTGAATTCTTTAAAGTAGTCATCGCTATGTCTCCCCTATACTTTTTCTCTTTTATTTTTACCGAATAAGCCCTGTGGCAAGAAGATTAAAATCAAGATGAGTACGATAAAAGCCACACCGTCGCGCCATAAAGAGTAACCGGCGGCACTGACCAACGCCTCAATAACTCCAAGCAGTAGACCGCCGACCATTGCTCCAGGAATAATACCAATGCCGCCTAAAACTGCTGCAACAAAGGCTTTAAGGCCAGGAAGGACACCCATTAACGGCTCAATCTTAATATAGTAGATTCCAAAAATAACACCTGCCGCCCCTGCAAGAGCCGAACCTATTGCGAAGGTAGCGGAAATCGTATTATTGACATTGATGCCCATAAGCGTAGCCGCTTCGGAATCAAATGAAACGGCACGCATGGCTTTGCCGATTTTTGTTTTATGTACAACAAATTGTAGGATAATCATTAAAATAATAGATACGGATAAAATTAATATAGATTGGCTGCTGATGGAAACTCCTAATATATCGAGTTTATCCATCGGAAGGACATCGTTTGGATAGGCTTCTGGCTGAGCGCCACGGATGTAGATCAGACCATTTTCTATTAGAAGGGAAACACCGATAGCCGTAATTAAGGCCGCAATCCGTGTTGCATTTCGAAGGGGTTTATAAGCAATACGTTCAATTAAGACACCAAATATGGCGCATACAATCATTGAAATCAATAAAGCAGGGATGAACGATAAGTCCAATACCGTAATGGAGTAAAAACCAACAAATGAACCAACCATAAATACGTCACCATGAGCAAAGTTTATCAGCTTGACGATCCCGTATACCATCGTATAGCCAAGAGCAATCAATGCATAAATGCTGCCGAGTGAAATGCCATTTACCAATTGCTGAATCAGTTCCATATTGCACTCTCCCCGAAAAGGTGTTTTTTTAGTGAAGATAGAATAGGGGGACTTGCCCCCTATCCGCTTAACTATTATGGATTGATTTTTGTTTTAAACGTTTGTTTACCATCTACATATTCTAAAATAGTAGCCGATTTGATTGGATCATGATTTTCATCGAGGTTAAGAGTCCCTGATACTAATTGAAGATCTTTGACATCTTCCAATGCTTGTCTGATTTTTTCGGGAGAAGCATCTCCAGATCTTTTGATAGCGTCAGCCAGGTAGTACCCAGTGTCATAGCCAAGGGCAGCAAAAGCATCTGGTGTTTTATTGTATTTCTTTTTGTAAGCTGCAACGAAATCTTGGATTTTTGCATCTTCATCTTCTGGAGAATAGTGATTAGTGATAAAGGTATTTTTCAATGCCTCTGCCCCAGCAATTTCAACGACTTTCGGAGAATCCCAGCCATCTCCACCCATGAATGGAAGGTCGATGCCGTCTTCACGAGCTTGCTTTAAGATAAGTCCAACTTCTTCATAATAACCAGGAAGGAAAACGAATTCCGGTTTTGCAGATTTGATACGTGTTAATGTTGCGCGGAAATCAGTATCTTTCGTTACATAGGCTTCTTCCGCTACAATTTTACCGCCGTTTGCAGTAAATGCTTCTTTAAATGCAGCGGCTAATCCTTTTGAATAATCACTTGCGCTATCTACATAGATTGCTGCAGTCTTCGCCCCAATATCATCAGATGCGAAATTAGCTGCAACCGTCCCTTGGAATGGATCGATAAAGCAAGTTCTGAACACATAATCGTTTAATTTTCCAGCTTTGTTTGTTATGTCGGGATTTGTTGCCGTTGGTGTGAGTAGAGGAACTTTATTATCTTGTGCGACTTGAACCTGTGCCAAAGTGTTTGTGCTTGTAGCTGATCCAACTACAGCCACAACTTTGTCCTGACTGACTAATTTAATTGAACCACTGGTAGCTTCTGCTGCATCAGATTTATTATCAACTTTAATGATTTCTAGCTTTTTTCCGTCAATGCCTTCTTTATTAATTTCTTCGATGGCCAATTTCAAACCATCCGCGGCTGACTGACCGAATGATGCAGTTCCGCCTGACAATTCAAGATTGGCACCAATTTTAATTGTGTCACCCGAGGTGGATGAGCCTCCACTTGAACTGCTAGTTTTCGAGTCGCTATTACAACCTGCCAGCGCCCCAGCTACTAGTGAAAGTGATAGAAACACTCCTGCTAGCTTTTTCTTCTTCTTCATTTGAAACCCCCTAATTTAGTATATTATTCTCATTGACAGAATATTTAAATAAAAATAATATTCTGAAAATAGTGTATCTCATTCTATCGACTCCGTCTATATGTCATAGAAAAAAATGTTAATAAAAATATTTTCGTGATAATACGGACAAAAAAACTGACTCTATTTAGAGTCAGTCATTAACACGGCGAACTTCAATGTCTTTTACAATATCATTGATTACCCAACTGGCCGCAATTAAGCCAGCTACAGATGGTACGAATGCATTAGAAGATGGCGGCATTTGAGCTTTACGGATTTTTGCATTTTCATTTCCGACTTCTTTTCGAACATCCTCACGAATGACAATCGGGCTTTCATCGGAAAAGACGACAGGAATTCCCTTTGTGATGCCCTCTTTTCGTAATCTTGTACGAATGACCTTGGCAAGCGGATCTGTATGCGTTTTAGAAATATCAGCAATTTGGAAACGGGTTGGGTCCATTTTATTGGCAGCTCCCATGCTTGAAATCACCTTAATATTTCGTTTCAGGCATTCCTTCATCACATGCATCTTATAAATGACCGTATCTGATGCATCAATGACATAGTCAAGATTATAACTGAAGAACTCCTCAAACGTTTCTTCTGTATAGAACATTTTTAGCGCGATTACTTCGCAGTCCGGATTAATATCTTGAATGCGGGTCTTCATCAATTCCGCTTTCGGCTGACCTACAGTTGAGAGAAGAGCATGAATCTGTCTGTTCACATTAGTGATGTCGACATCATCTTTATCAACAAGGATAATTCTACCTACTCCTGTACGTGCCAATGCCTCAGCTGAAAAGGAACCCACGCCACCTACACCTAGAACAGCAACGGTCGTGTTTTTCAGTATATCTATGCCTTCCTTACCAATCGCTAATTCATTTCGAGAAAACTGATGCAGCATATATATTCAACTCCAATAAATTCTGTTCTTATTTAGATTCCCAATTAACAATATATCATAAACATCATTTATGACAAGTGAAATATGAGCAGAGTTATCGGAATTAGTATACTAGTTCATTGTAGACAATTTTTGAAGAACTGTTGCTAAAAGAAGTGTTCGTTCTGTCAGGCTAGGAATTTCTAAATACTCGTCTTCACTATGTGCATTCCCGCCAATTGGACCTAGTCCGTCTACGGTTGCAATTCCTAATTCAGATGTAAAAGAAGCATCTGAACCTCCACCCGTAGCCGTATCGGTGATATTGATGCCGATTTCCTGCCCCGCCTGATTGATAGCCTCTAATAGAATGGTCGTTTGTTCGTTCTTTTCCATGGGTGGCCGGTCCATTTTGCCGCTAAGCGTCGTTTTCGTTCCCGCAATATAAGTGTGAGCACAGATTTTTTTCATTTGTTTTAGGATAATAACCTCCTGTTTTTTTTCTGAGATACGCAAATCCACAAAGGCAGCGGCGTGGGAGGCAATGGTATTGACAGCTGAACCACCTTCAATTATCCCGACATTTACACTTATCCCCTGCTTAAGATCATTTAACCTGTGCAGTGCGATAATCTTATGAGCCAATTCTTCAATTGCACTTCGTCCTTTTTCCGGTTCAATCCCCGAGTGAGCAGACACTCCTACTATGTCCACTTTAAATTGCCCGCAGCCTCTTCTCGCCGTAACAAGTGAACCATCCGACCTCGCTGGCTCTAGAATTAACGCAAATTTCTTATTTGCCGCATTCTCTGAAATGAGTGAAGCAGAAGAAGGAGACCCTATCTCTTCATCACTATTGAGAATGATTTGAATATGTTTATACCCGGTCTTCCCTGCCTGTTTCATACAAAGAATCGCATAAAAAAGTTCGACTAAGCTTGCCTTCATATCAGCAACACCAGGTCCGTATGCGCGATCTCCTATCACTTTAAAAGGACGTTTTTGTACCGTCCCTTCTGGAAAAACTGTATCCATATGTGCGACAACGAGAATATGTGGTTGAAGCGCATCACGATGCTGAATAACTAATTGATTGCCATAATTCTTTTGTTCCACAATATTCACAATAAAATCAAGACTCTCAAATTTCGTTTTTAAAATCGCACCAATTTTATCAATTCCCTGTTTTGTGTAAGAACCACTATCAATATTCACAAGCTGCTCCACTAATTGAAGCATTTCTCTCCTCTTAGCATCCAATAAATCTTTCAAAGCCCTCACTACTTTCTTTTTCCTTGCTCTTATTATTTCAACCTTACTACATACTTTACGAATGTACATTGTGTAGTGTTCCTTAAATGGGGGTTTTTGATGTTAACTCGTGAGTTTTGGACGTTTACTCGTGAGTTTTGGACGTTTACTCGTGAGTTTAGCACGGTTACTCGTGAGTTTCAGCTTTTTACTCGCAAGTTTCAGACATTTACTCGTGACTTTCAGCTTTTTACTCGTGAGTTTCAGACATTTACTCGAAAGTTTCAGCCGGTTACTCGCGAGTTTAGACATTTACTCGTGAGTTTCAGCTCTTTACTCGTGAGTTTCAGCTTTTTACTCGTGAGTTTCAGACATTTACTCGTGAGTTTCGGACGGTTACTCGTGAGTTTCAGACATTTACTCGTGAGTTTAGGACGGTTACTCGTGAGTTTAGGACGGTTACTCGTGAGTTTCAGCTCTTTACTCGTGAGTTTAGGACGTTACTCGTGAGTTTCAGACATTTACTCGAAAGTTTCAGCCGGTTACTCG
>NZ_JBFUIB010000239.1:0-5673 GCF_056402095.1 Peribacillus sp. P4_C12 | reverse complement strand
GTAGCGCAACAGTTCCCCTTTTTGATTAACGACCAGAATTTCATCATAGATATTCGCTAAAATGGCATTTAAATCCTTATTCGAACTCTTTATCAACTCTATTTCCATTGCCATTTCCTCAACCATTGGTAAGTCCTGAACGATGATAATAAGACCTTCCACTTCTTTAGTATGGTTTAGAATTGGGCTATAATCGACAAGCACACTCATTATATCAGTAATTTCCAGCTGATTGAGGATACTGCCTCCACTGGTAAACACACTATGTATATGCTGCTTATTGAAGATGGTCGCAGCAGGTTGATTAAGTACTTGTTCTGAAGGCTTTTTTATCATTTTCAAGCCTGATTCATTAAAGTTAACAATATTTCTTTCTTTATCAGCTACAAAGATCCCCATAGGAATGGATGTCAAAATAACTTTTAACAGATCTAAATTTTGTTTGCTGTCCTGCTTGAATAATTCAGCTAACACATCTTCCCTTTTAACATAGCCAGTAAGCATGCCTTCATCCGTTTTTATCAATACGATAGGTTCACCGATAATTTGATAAAGAAGCGGCAGAGAGATGTTCGGAGGCAACTTACAGACATTATCAATTGAAAAGGCATACTGCACAAGCTGTTCGGCTGTTAATGTTCTATCGTTTAACGGGAGGTCCTCCATGCGGATATAGGCAAACACTTGCTGTTCCTTCATCAGAAAAAAGAAAGGTTCCTGTATCTCATAAACTTTTTGAGCTGAAAATGTAGGTTGATCAATTGTGATAGTTATGAATGGTCTAATTTTATCATCCGGTATGGATAGCACAGTTTCACTCTCCTTTTGTCACTAGCCTTTATTTTAACATAATTCTAAATTGCGAGATAAAAAATAAACATTTACTCCTGAACTCATCTTCAATATAACTGAATCTGTAAACATAAAAAAGGGCCCTCTATTGGACCCTTGTTACATGTACCGCTAATGCATCCCCAAATTGTTTTAAACTGACTTGTGTAAAAGAACATTTTTCCTTTCTAATTTTCATTCTCTTTTTACATTTTTTCATTTGTATTGTTATGATCCGATTCACTATTGATAGGATTAATCCAGAGCATATGCGCTAACGCCTTAAACGAAAAACCAAATAGAACAACAGGTATGGGCGTTTACGACCTGTTCATCCATCTATCAGACGTATGACACCCTCCCTTGTTTCTGATTTTTTTAGATATTTTGAGCTTCTTCAAATTGGAATTGCGGAGGAGAATTGGTAAACAATTTCGTCCGATAAAGAAGATAACCAATACCGATTACCGCCCAAATAACACCTAGAATCAGTGAACTCATTTCAAGATTAAGCCAAAGGATGAACACTGATGCTGCTCCTATTACCGGGGACAAGATATTACTTAGAAATCCTTTAACTGAACGAAAGCTTTTATTCCTAATTGCATGGATGATTACACAAATATTTACGAAAGTGAAAGCAATTAAAGCTCCAAAATTAATGAGTGAAGCAGCTGTTACTAAATCAAGGAATAATGCCACCAGTGATATAGCCCCAACAAAGATGACATTGTAAAATGGCGTTTTATATGTAGGATGGATAAACCCAAAAAGTTTTTTCGGGATCATCTGGTCTCGACCCATAACATATAGAAGCCTTGAAACACTAGCATGTGATGCAAGACCTGAAGCAAGGGTACCAGATAATGTACCTGCAAGAAAGAACGCCTGAAAAAGTTTTCCTCCTACATATAGGGCAATTTCAGGTGATGCCGCTTCTGGGTCAGCAAAACGGGAAACATCAGGGAAAAATAGCTGTGTAAAAAAAGCAGCTGTCACAAATAAAACTCCGCCAATAAAAGCAGTTAAAAAAATGGCACGCGGAATTGTTTTGGTTGGATTTGGTGTTTCTTCTGATAACGTAGTGACCGCATCAAATCCCAAGAAAGAAAAACATAGAATCGTTGCTCCTGTTATGAGAGTGGACATTTCCATATGTGACCCAATGAATGGCTGAATCGAGAAGACCTCTCCTGTACCTTCACCACCCATAACCCCTTTAACAACCAGTGCCACAAATATGATAATGACTAGCATTTGAAAAAAAACAAGAAAGCTATTAAAATTGGCAGCAAAGTTCACATTGAATAAGTTAATGACCGTCATTAAAAGAACAAATGCAACCACCCATATCCATGGAGACACTTCAGGAAAAAGAGCAGTTAAATATATTTTTGTTAATACGGCATTCACCATTGGTAAAAATAAATAATCAAGCATCGATGACCAGCCGACAAGAAAGCCTAAATGCGGATTAATCGTTTTTTGGGTGTAAGTATAGGCCGAGCCTGCCTGCGGGTATACTTTTACCATTTTCCCGTAACTGGCTGCCGTAAACAACATCGCTATTAGAGCAATGACATAAGCGGTCGGTACATGCCCCCCTGTTTTTTCAGAAACAATCCCAAATGTATCAAAAACAACCATCGGGGTCATATATCCAACACCGAGTAATACAATATGCCATAAATTTAAAGACCTTTTCAGTTGACCTGTTTGCATGTATCATTCCCCTTCCTAATTATCTGTGTTCATTGATTAAAATTTTACCAACGTTTTCTAGTGCCTCCTTATTGCGAAATTTCTGAATATATTACACTTCGCAATTTTCATACCAAAAAAAACAGTCGATATTAAGCGAATAACAGGGAAATTAGTAGAAATTTCATGCAAACTTGAATAACCTATTCATTTATTCATAATTCGAGATGATCAAATTAAAAACAATAAATAAGTATTTAAGATGAATATAAATTTTGTCATAAACGAAAATGTAAGGTAATTGGGTGATTTTTATTCATAAAAAAAAGCAGAAGATATCAAGATATCTTCTGCCCATTTGACTAAATCCCCCGTGCCGAGGTCAAATTACTAGTTTACTTTCGTTGCATTGTATGCTGATACATTGCAACGCGCATCCTCGAATGCCCATTTTAATGAAATTCTTTTATTGAAACTACAGATTTGAGGTTAATCCTGCTGTCTGCTATCCAAAATGTTAAAGAGTTCTTCCATTTCATTCGTTTTCGATCGATTCATCAAGAGGTCAACTGCCTGTTTCACTTCTTCACCATTAAACAAGACATCGTACAAGGCTTCAGTAATCGGCATATTCACTTCGTACTTTTGAGCAAGTTGATAGGCAGCTTTAGTGGTTCTTACACCTTCAACAACCATACCCATGCTTTCTAAAACTTCCTCAAGCTTTTGTCCTTTTCCAAGCATATTTCCTGCTCTCCAGTTACGGGAGTGAACGCTTGTACAAGTTACAATTAAGTCACCAATACCAGCTAATCCTGAAAAGGTGAGTGGGTTAGCGCCCATGGCTACTCCTAAACGAGAGATTTCAGCCAATCCTCGTGTAATTAAGGCTGCCTTTGCATTATCCCCATAGCCTAATCCGTCCGTAATACCGGCTGCTAAAGCAATTATATTCTTTAAAGCCCCCCCGATTTCGACACCAATCAAATCAGGGTTTGTATACACACGGAAATTATGATTGATAAAGATGTCCTGAACCTTTTCGGCCGCTTTCATATTTTTTGAAGAAACGGCAACTGTTGTTGGATGACGTAAACTTACTTCTTCAGCATGACTTGGCCCAGAAAGGACCACAATATCTTTAAGCCAATCTGTTGAAGATACTTCTTCAATCATTTCTGAAATACGTAGTAGCGAATCAGGTTCAATGCCTTTACTCACATGAACAATTGTTAATGGCTTATCATGGGCTGCTTCAAGCTGACCAAGCACTTCACGATAGGCTTTCGTAGGCACAGCTAATATAATTATTTCAATCCCAACTAAAGCCTGCTCGATTGAAGAATACCCTTTAATTCCTATTGGAAGTTCAATTCCCGGCAAATATTTTTTATTAGTATGAGCTTGATTTATTTCATCAATTTGTTTCGAATTATGTCCCCATAACCTCACTTCATGCTGATTATCAGCTAATACCATCGCTAAAGCAGTTCCCCAGCTCCCTGCACCAATAACTGCGATACTTTCTTTTGCGTTCACCATTGTACATACCGCCCTTTCTATTTTCTTTGACGTCCAAAAATGCGTATCGGTGTTCCTTCAAACCCAAAGGCGTCCCGAATTCGATTTTCTAAAAATCTCTCATATGAGAAATGCATTAACTCTGGATCGTTAACAAATACAACAAAAGTTGGCGGCTTAATCGCTACCTGGGTCGTATAATAAATTTTCAAACGGTTCCCATTATGAGTTGGTGTCGGATTCATAGCCACTGCATCCATAACCACTTCATTCAATACATTTGTCTGAACACGGATAGCATGATTCTCACTAGCTTGATCAATGACTGGTATCAACGTATGTGTACGTTTTTTAGTTAGGGCAGAAAGATAAATGATCGGTGCATAATCTAAGAATAGGAAATGAGCACGAATTTTTTCTTCAAAGTCCTTCATGGTTTTTTCATCTTTCTCGATAGCATCCCATTTATTGACGACTATTATGACCGCTCTACCCGCTTCGTGGGCATATCCGGCAATTTTTTTATCCTGCTCACGGATACCTTCTTCCGCATTCAAAACGACAAGAACAACGTCTGAACGTTCAATTGCTCTCAATGCACGAAGTACACTATATTTTTCCGTACTTTCATACACTTTCCCTTTTTTTCTCATCCCTGCGGTATCAATAATGACATACTCTTTACCATTATATTTATACGGTGAGTCAACCGCGTCACGAGTCGTGCCTTCAATATCACTGACGATAACCCGATCTTCTCCAAGCAAGGCATTGACTAGTGATGATTTACCAACATTCGGTCTTCCAATTAAACTGAATTTAATAACATCATCAGCATAATCCTGACCACTGAATTTAGGGAAATGTTTTGCCGCTTCATCTAAAAGGTCTCCAAGACCAAGCCCGTGAGATCCAGAGATTGGGAATGGATCCCCAAAACCTAACGCGTAGAAATCATAGATTTGATCTCTCATTTCCGGATTATCGACTTTATTGACCGCTAGAACGACAGGTTTTCTCGATTTAAAGAGAATTTTCGCTACCTCTTCATCTGCAGATGTTACTCCTTCACGACCATTCGTCATAAAGATAATTACATCGGCTTCGTCTATAGCAATTTCAGCCTGCTGGCGAATTTGTTCGAGGAATGGCTCGTCACCGATATCGATCCCGCCTGTATCAATTATGTTAAAATCATGTGTCAACCATTCACCTGAACTATAAATTCTGTCTCTTGTTACTCCTGGAACGTCTTCAACTATTGAAACACGTTCTCCCACTATTCTATTAAAGATTGTCGATTTACCTACGTTCGGCCGACCGACTATCGCAATTACCGGTTTTGGCATTGCTATTCACCCTTTCTGCTACTATATCTCTGTCAAAGTCACGAAATTCATGAATGCATTTTTTTAATATTGCATCTGCATTGTTGATTTTCATTATTTCCTTTTCAAGGAAAAGGCTGCATCCACCATCATATAAAGGAAACTTCCATCAGTAAGAGAGTTCCCCACTGATAGTTAGTTAAACGTATCAAGTATTTACAGGCAGATTGTCCAATTCACATCCCCTGTTCCTCAGGTGACATGAAGCTGAACTCTCAGCATGGTAAAACGC
>NZ_JBFUIB010000238.1:0-5698 GCF_056402095.1 Peribacillus sp. P4_C12 | reverse complement strand
CAATCGGACTTAGAAACGATTCATTTTCAATAAGAAGTAAGATATCGTAGAAGCAGGGAGAGGGATAAGAGAATGTTTTTAGATGAAAGAAGCGCCAATTTACTAAAACTATTACAGCCATGGGAATGTTTCAGAAGAGCAACCAGTTTTTGAACGGTGTTTGGAAATAGGGATAACTGTTCTAGAGGAAGGATATTCTGCTGGGGAATCAAGCGGATGACTAAACTTTCGAGATGTGCAGTTGGTAATGTGGAAAGGCGAAGTCCTACCACTTTTTTTGATAAATTGACGGTAATTGAACCACTCTGAGGTCTTCTTTTCTCACCTATATCCATAGCGGCAAGGAACTTTAAATGGGAGATCAGTCGTTCCGTTTCAAAGAATGACAATGTTTCCTGAGGAACGAGTTTGTTGTCAATCCTGAATTGAATGAGAGGGCCCTCTCTGCGTGGTAAAACGTGAATATCCGATGCCGATAATTGAATGGCACGGGAAAGGATTTTTTCTGCTTTCTTTTCAATCGATATCAAATCTTTCATCACCTCCTAAGTATCTTGTAGTAGTGTTTCGACATTGCACGACAAATTCCTCCTTATAAAATAAAAAAATCCCCGAAAAAAGATTCGAGAATAAACGTATATGCTCATTTTCAAATCTTGCTTTTATGAAACCAAATTTCTTAACGCATCTTCATTATGTCCAACCACAAGCTTTTCTCCATCAATGAGGATGGGTCTTCTTAATAATTTAGGTTCTTTTGTTAATAATTGGATGACATCAGAAAGTAGCATTTCGTCAATATTAACATGTAAGCATTTATAGGCTTCACTCCTTGTTGCTAAGACCTCATCAAGTCCTTCCGTTGTCAATTCAAGGATTCTTTTTAACTCTCCTTCTGTTGGAGTTTCTTTGAATAAATGACGTTCATCAAAGGATACTTGATTGGTTTTTAACCATTTTTTTGTTTTTCGGCAAGATGTACAGCTTGGGTATGAAAAGAAAGTTAACCGTTTTAACCGTCCCATTCTTAACACTCTCCGTTCACATTTTGTTTTTTAAAGATTCTATAAAATAATTGTATAACATTTGTTTAAGTTTTGTATATTCATTTGCACTATATCTCTGTTTGAAATGTGAACTTTTTCTTAACTTAAGGGAGATTGCTGTTTCTGTTATTCCATTTTTTTCTGCCTGTATTATAATGGAATATAGTTAAACTATTGGAACAGCAGGAGGGTATAATGGAACAAACGTTAAGAATTACAAACGTGCTAGCAGATCCCACGCGATATTATATATATCAATATATCGTTAACAACCATCAAGATGTATCTGTACAGCAAATTGCCGATTCTTTTAAAATTCATCCAAATGTAGCACGACTACATTTAACTAAACTTGAAGATGTGGACATGCTTACCTCGGATGCACGTAAGACAGGGAAAGGCGGACGCCCTAGCAGGCTTTATCGATTATCCGATAAAGTCATTCAACTTCATTTTCCATACAGGGACTATCAGCTTCTTTCAAGAATTGCTATTAAGACGATGATGACATTAGGAGAACAAGGAAAAAAGGCTCTTTATGAAACAGGGAAGGTATTTGGCGAGGAATTAATCAATCAGCAGCTATCCCTAAGCTCAACGTCGAGTGACGATCTGACTTTTGATGAAAAAGTCAGCATGCTTAAAAATGCAGCTACCATTGCTGGGTTCTCACCTGAAATACAGGCAAGCGAAGAAGAAAACAACATTCTCTTTCGAATCTTCAATTGTCCTTTTAAAGAAGTTACCAATGTCGAGTCTAGTACAATCTGTGCAATGCACAACTCATTCTTAAAAGGTATGTTTGAAGCATTGTTTGACAATGTCAAGATTGTGGAATTAGGAAATATGATGGAAAATTGTGTAACATGTTCTTATCAGGCGTCGGTTCTCGCATAGAAACAAAAGGCATCCTTTACATTACCTTACAATTTCATTTATAATTATTTTGAATGCACACGACTAGACAAAAGGAGGGATTCGGATGGAACGCATGTTCAGAGTATGTGGTTTTTGGACAGGAATTATGGCAATATTCTTTTATCTTGGCCATATGCATCAAACTTCTTTACTTTTCTTCGCACAAACCGGCTTTTTTGTACTCTTAAGTTATTTGAAATTATCTGAGCGCATGTATATTTATGTTTTTGGCGCCTATCTTACCGTTTTCTTTGCAGGATTTTCCTACTGGAGCGTATTTATGATGACGCCAGGTACTGCACATTAAGGAACAGAGCAATATACATAACCCATGAATCTTGATTCATGGGTTTCTACATGTCTTTATTCAGGAAATAGTCTCACTTTCTCGGCTAAATTCTTCGATTGTAGCAACACCCTAAAATACTCACTATGGCCACCAGGAACAATTAACCCCCGTATTGCTCGGTTCCGCTTTGCTGTTTTTGAGAAAGGATCCGTCTCTTGGTGATCTTTCAGTTCCTCAAGAATCCCTGTTTTGAGTAAAAATTCATTTTGCTGAAATAGTCCTTCCATAGAAAAATTCACATTTTTTCCGCTTTCGATTAATGTGTCAAAATGAATATGTGATGTCAGATCCATCTCACCCGGATACTCAAGTACTTTTTTCATCATTTTATGCTGATAATACCCTCTTAAGCTTCCCTGAAGATGGGCTGGTTCCTTCCACTCCTGTTCCGTATAGCCATAATCGATTGTAAGAAGAACACCTGATTGAATATGCGAAACGATTTTCTCATATTCTTGTATCATTTTAAGTGGTACTTCATAGCGCTGTTTTTCATTTAACATGATATTCTGTTTTGATAGGTAGTTAAGAATATCTTGATTTTTCAAAGGTTCCTTTATTTCTACTAATTGTCCTTCCTCTACAGTGATAAATACCTCTACTAGAGCTCCCTTATTCATTTCAATGACATGTACAGGCAACGCATCAAAAAGTTCATTAGAGAAGACAATTCCATTTACATTCGGCAAATTTTCTAAACTATCCATAAAAGCAACCTGGTTAAACACCCCTACACGCTCTTGCTGAACCTTTCTGTGGTAAGGGCTACTGTCTACTAGGATATAGGTGAGTGAGCTCCACAGCACCTGCTCTGTTTCTTTTATAAAGGCCAGGATATCATAGGCAAGCTTCCCATCTCCTGCACCGATTTCGATTATTCTCGGAGGCAATCCGCATTCTTTTATCAAATAGATAAACCACCTGGCTAGTGCCCTCCCAAATGCATCCCCAACATTACCAGATGTATAAAAATCCCCATTTGTACCGATTTTCTTCTTTTCACGCACATAATAACCTATATTTGGTGTATATAAGACGGCTTCCATATAATCATGATAGGAAATTCTATATTGCGGACTGTTTACAATCATTTCTTTCAGGAGATTTTTCATTTTAACACCTCTTCTTTGATCCCCTTCCACAATAAGCTCATGCACAAAATAGTTTTTGATTATATTACTTCTTTGTTCAATAAACGTGTAATTTGATCTGCTCCAAAAAAAAGCAAACTCAGAACATATCTTTTGATACTATAGCTATAAAAGCCTTCCCCGTATCTATTAGTGCGATTTCGTCAAAATCAAATCGAGGATGGTGATGAGGAAAATGGGTGTTGTCATTCTCATTTCTTGCACCGATTTTAAAATATGTACCTGGTTTCTCTAGTAAGAAATAAGAAAAGTCCTCTGCTCCCATGGAAGGGGAAAATTCAACTACAGCTTCTTCAGAAAAGGTATTCACAAAAATGTTTCGAACCTTCTCCGTTTCCTCCCTATGGTTGTATAAAGCAGGATAACCATTCAGATAGTCAATTTTATAGGCTGCATGATTTGCCTCGGTAATCCCTTTCACTATCGAGCGAATTTCTTCTTCGATTTGGAATCTTACTTCTTGATTGAATGTACGTACGGTCCCTTCGAGTTTGGCCGTATTCGCAATGATATTAAAGGCCGAGCCAGCATGAAAAACTCCTATAGTTACAACTGCAGATTGTAGAGGGCTTATTCTTCTGCTCACGATTTTTTGCAATGCTTGGACAATCTCACTTCCAATCACGATCGAATCAATGGCTTCCTGAGGTCTAGCCCCGTGACCGCCCTTTCCTTCAATGGTGATTTCAAATGCGTCCACTGCAGCCATTTTGTAGCCGCTACCCACCGCTATTTTCCCTACAGGTATATCTGTGGCTAAATGCGCTCCATAAACGGCATCCACGCCCTCTAAGGCCCCATCTCCCAGCATATCCTTCGCACCGCCTGGTGGCTTTTCTTCTGCATGCTGGAAAACAAAAATAACACGCCCCTTTAATTTTTCACGGAACTTGCTTAATGTTCGGGCTGTTCCTAATAGAGCCGCAGTATGACCATCATGACCGCACGCATGCATAACTCCTGATTTTAAAGACTTATAGGGTGTCTCTTTTTCATCCTGAATGGGCAATGCGTCAAAATCCGCTCGCAATGCAATGGTTTTACCAGGATTCCCTCCGGATAATATGCCTATCACACCATTACCACCAACATTTTTCCTAACTTCTAATCCAAAACTAATTAGTTTCTCTGCAATAAATTGCGAGGTTTCCGTTTCTTGAAAAGATAATTCAGGATACTGATGCAAATGCCTTCGCCAATTTACAATGTCAGTAAAACCACTTTCTAAATCTAACAAGGCCTTCTCCAATATACCTTTGTTCTCACTCTCCATGATCCCAACCTCCTTTCATGTTCTTAAAACCTAGAAAAGCAGCACGATTTATTTTAATATTCAGTATAATTGCGAAAGTAATATTTTTCAATAAATTTACATTTTTAAATTTAACAATAAAAAAAGGTGCCAAACCTGGCACCTGCAAAAGTTTTTTATCTCAAAAAGGGGTTTGTATTCTTTTCATCTAAGATCGTCGTAACTGGCCCATGACCAGGAAAAACAATAGTATCATCAGAAAGCGTTAGCAGTTTTGTATCAATGCTTTTTAAAAGCACTGATTCGCTTCCGCCTATTAAATCGGTTCTGCCAACACTTCCCTGGAACAATACATCCCCGGAAAAGAGCAACCGCTCTTCCTTCGCATAATAAGACACGCTGCCCGGTGAGTGCCCAGGGGTTTCGAATACTTCAAAAGTGAACCCACCAATAGTAAGTTCCTGCTCATTTACGAGAATATGGTCGGCCGGCTTCATCCGCATTGGGTTTTCCGGGAACCACTTCTGTGAACCATTTAATGCAGGATCAAGCAGCCACTTTGCTTCCTTTTCATGAATATACGCAGGTATCTCATAATAGTCGCGGATTGCATCAAGTGCTCCAATATGGTCAAAATGAGCATGTGTTAATAAAATCGCTAGCGGCTTTAACTTTTTAGTCTGTATGTACTGAATAATTTTCTGCGGCTCCTCACCCGGATCGAAAATAATGCAGTTCTGTCCATCGGAAACTACATAGCAATTCGTTTGCAGCGGGCCTAAAGGAATTTGAGTCCATTTCATTTTATCAACTCCAGTATGATTTTCTACCCTTATCTTACACCAATTTAAGCTACTATTGTTAATCCAGTTTACTCACGCCATAGAAGTGTCACCTTTTAAACCTCGACAAACAATTGAAAAAATATTAAAATATTAACAAATGCAATCTTTTCTACATATTTTTGGTAGCTACTTTATTC